>JALUJS010000442.1 GCA_027056825.1 Candidatus Krumholzibacteriia bacterium
GCGGGGATCCCGGCCAGGGCGGCCGCGCCGCTGGGTTCGGCGAACACACCCGCCAGGCGGGCCAGCAGACCGATGGCCTCACCGATGGCCTCGTCCGGGACGGCCAGGAACGCCCCGCAGGTGCCGCTGACGTAGCGCCAGGCCTTCACCCGGTTGCGGGGCACGCCCACGCTGATGGAATCGGCCAGGGTGCGGGGCGTGACCGGCGTGACGGCCGCCAGGATCTGCGGGCCGGTCATGGCCGCCGGATCGGTCTTGCACGCTGTCCAGGCGCGGGCCAGGGGCGCGGCCCCGGCGGCCTGGACCCCGATGACCCTGGGCAGGCGGTCGATGATCCCCAGCGCGTGCAGCTGCTGCAGACCCTTGGCCACCGACGAGACGATGCAGCCGTCGCCCACCGGGACCATGACCACGTCGGGCGCCGCGCCTTTTGCGCCTTCCAGGCCGGTCCAGGCGTGGACCAGTTCCAGGACGGCGGTCTTCTTGCCCTCGACCAGCAGGGGATTGTGGGCGCAGTTGCGGCTGTACCACCGGTGGGTGTCGATCTGGCGCAGGGAGTACTCGAAGGTGTGGTCGTAATCGGAGTCCACGCGCACCAGGGCGGCGCCGTGGATCAAAAGCTGGGCCAGCTTGGCCCGAGGGGCGGCCGCGGGCACGAAGATGGTGCTGCGCAGGCCCGCCCTGGCGGCCATGACCGCCAGCGAGGCCGCGGCGTTGCCCGTCGAGGCGCAGGCGATGTGATCGATGCCCAGCTGCACCGCACGCGCGACGGCTACCGCCGCGGCGCGGTCCTTCAGGCTGCCCGAGGGCAGGCGGGTGTCGTCCTTCAGCACCAGCGCGCGCAGGCCCAGGTGCGCCGCCAGCCGCGGGACGCTGACCGGCGGCAGCCCGGCCACGTCCCAGCCGGGATGACCGGCCGCGGGCCGGACCGGCAGCAGGTCGGCGAAGCGCCACATCCCCGGTACGGGGCCGCCTGCGAACCAGCCGGAATCCGCGCGGGCGCGGGCAGCCAGGGCGTCCAGGTCGTACTCGGCGTCCAGGATGCCGTCGATCCCGCAATCCTCGCACACGAACCCGGCGTAACGGGTGGGGTAGCCGCGGCCGCAGACCACGCAACGACAGCCCGTCCAGTGCGGGTTGTCGCCGACTGCGGGCAGGTCGCCGGACGCCATGGCGCTACATGGTCAGGGCCATCAGGCCCTTGGCCGTGTGCAGGCGGTTCTCCGCCTGGTCCCAGACCACCGACTGGGGACCGTCGATGACCGCGTCGGTGACCTCCTGGCCGCGGCTGGCCGGCAACGGGTGCATGTAGATGGCCTCGGGCGCGGCCAGCTGCATGCGCCGTTCGTCGCAGATCCAGTCCGGGTACTTCTCGATGTGCTGCACCGCGGCTTCGCGGTCGGGCTCGTGCACCAGGCAACCCCAGCTCTTGGGATAGACGATGTGTGCGCCCTCGAACGCCGCGTCCATGTCGTCGGTGGTCTCGAACTTCGCCCCCGCGGCCCTGGCGTTGGCCTCGGCCTGGGCCAGGATCTCCGGCTGCAGCTTGAATTCCGGCGGATGGGCCAGGGTCACGTCCAGGCCGAAGCGGGTCATCAATAGGATCTCGCTGTGGGGCACGCTGATGGGGCGTACGTAGCTGGGGGCGTAGGTCCAGCTCACGGTGATCTTGCGGCCGCGGACCTCGCCGGGGAACTTCTCGCGGATGGTCATCAGGTCGGCCAGGGCCTGGCAGGGATGGTACAGGTCGCACTGGGCGTTGAGCACCGGGACGCGGCTCATGGCCGCCACCTTGCGCATGAAGGCGTTGCCGACGCCCCAGTCGCAGTTGCGGATGGTGATGCCGTGGCCCATGCGGCTGAACACGCGCGCGGTGTCCTCGGCGGTCTCGCCGTGACTGATCTGCAGCTTGCCCGGGGTCAGGTCGTGGGCGTGGCCGCCCAGCTGGGTCATGCCCGCCTCGAAGGAGTTGCGCGTGCGCGTGCTCTGCTCGAAGAACATCATGAACAGGGTCTTGTCGCGCAGCAGGGGGTGGGGCTCGTCCCGGTAGAACTTGCGCTTGAGATCCCAGCTGGTCTGCAGGGCAAGCTCCAGCTCAGCGACGGACCATTCCTGGGTGGTGATGAAGTGGCGTCCCAACAGGGGTTTACTCATGGCTTGGCCTCGGACGGGTTGAAGGTGGCAAGGATGTTTCCGTGACAGGAAAGAATAAACCCTTGGCTCCCGGTGAGCCAAGGGTTGAATGTGCGGTTCCGAAAAGCCGGGCTGGCCCGGAAAGCCCGGGCTACCGGAAGGTCGCCTTCAGGGCTCCCCAGCTGGTCTCCTGGTCGCCCACGCTGCCGCAGTTGTCGGTGTGGATGCCCAGGTCGCTGAAGTCGTCCACCGCGGCGAAGGCCCACTCCAGGCAGGGATCGAACAGGTCGTCGATGATGATGTCGCCGCTGCACACCGAGGGCAGGCGCCGCAGGGAGTGGTTCTGGGTCGTGCCGTCGGCGCAGGCCCAGTAGCTGCCGGGATCGACACCCACCTGGCCGATGCTGTCGATGGGCAGGCCGCCGGAAACCAGGACCACGGCGTCGTTGCCGCTGAACGACAGCTCGACGTC
>JALUJS010000443.1:0-2003 GCA_027056825.1 Candidatus Krumholzibacteriia bacterium
CCGTGATCGTCCTTGCCGTCCCAGACTACGGATTTGCGACCCGGGGTCATGGCCTCGTCGACCAGGGTACGGACCAGGCGGCCGCGCTGGTCGAAGATCCGCAGGCGGACCGGACTCTTGCGCGGCAGATCGAACCTGATGGTCGTGGTCGGGTTGAACGGATTGGGCGCGTTCTGCTCCAGCGAGAACACCAGGGGCAGGGCGTCCTTCTCCGGCGCTTCGGACAGGGGGGCCAGGCCGCCGGTCACCGTCAGGGTATAGTTGCTGGTGGCCCCCAGGTATCCGTCGACCCGCACGTAGTACCGGCCCACCGACGCCGTGTAACTGCCCGCCTCCGGGTTGTTCACGGTGTAGCCGCGGTCCACCTGGGTGCCGCTGCTGTCGTACAGGTACCAGTCCAGGTCGGCGCTGCTGCCGATGGCCACGCTGATGTTGATGTTCCCGGCGGTGTCGACATCGAACCAGAAGTAGTCGTCGTCGCTGCTGGACGAGATGTTGCCGCTGACGGCCACCCCGTCGCCCACCGGCCCGTTGGCCGAGGCGATGTCCCCGTTGGGCTCGGTCTCGGCCGTGATGGCGGATGAACCGCCGCCGCCACCACCACCGACCGTAACGGCGATGTCGTCGAAGGCGAAGCCGTCGGTGGTGATGCCGTAGTTGTCGTACTGCTGGAACTTGACGATGAAGGTCGAGCTGAGGGACAACCCGTTGGCCGCGGCCAGGGCGTCCACGTCCAGGGTGAACTGGTTCCAGGTCTGGTTGGTATAGCTGGAACCGTTCAGATCCTGGACCTTCACGAAGCTGGCCCCGTCATCATCCGAGAAGTACACACCGTCCTGGCTGTGGGTCTCGTCCCCGAACTCCTTCCACCAGAACGAAAGATCGACCTGGGACTCACCCGTCAAATCGAGATGCAGCCAGGCCTCGTTCTGGCTGTAGTTCCCGTTGACCGAACTGTCCATGGTCAGGTGGTAGCTGCCGCCGTGCGGCGTGTAGGACGTGGTCACCAGGATCCGGCCCACGTTGGTCGATGCGGTGGTCCAGTACTGGTCCACGGCGCCGCCCTCGAAGCCCGTGCTGTAGGGTACGGTGGCGTAGTTGCCCGTGGGCGGGGAGTAGTCGACGGTGAAGTTGGCGTCGCTGGTGTCGCTGGCCGTCCCGCCGCTGACGCGCACCCGGCCCTGGGTCGTGGCCGCCGCGGGCACGCTCCAGGTGTAGGAGCCGTCGTTGGCCGTCCCGGTCACGATGTTCGACCAGGTGGAGCCGCCGTCGTCCGAGTAGTCGATATCGACGGTGGTGAAGGTCCCCGTCCAGGTCCAGGTGATATTCGCGGTCCCGCCGCCGGTGAGGGTCTCGCCGCCGTTGGGATAGGTCACCGTCACCGCGTCGGGCGGCGGGGCCGTGCCGGCGGTCACGCTGATGTCGTCGAAGGCGAAACCGTCGGTGGTGATGCCGTAGTTGTCGTACTGCTGGAACTTGATCACGAAGGTGGAGGTCAGGGACAGGCCGTTGGCCGCAGCCAGCGCATCCACATCCAGGGTGAACTGGTTCCAGACGTTGTTGGTGTAGCTGCCGCCGTTGAGGTCCTGGACCTTCACGAAGGTGGCGCCGTCGTCGTCGGAGAAGTACACGCCGTCCTGGGTGTGCGTCTCGTCGGAGAAATCCTTCCACCAGAAGTCCAGGTCGGCCTGGGTCTCGCCGCTGAGATCCAGGTGCAGCCAGGCCTCGTTCTGGCTGTAGTTGCCGTTGACCGAGGCGTCCATGGTCAGGTGGTAGCTGCCGCTGTGCGGAGTGTTGGCCGTGGTGACCAGGATGCGTCCCACGTTGGACGAGGCGGTGGTCCAGTACTGGTCCAGCGACCCGCTCTCGAAGCCCGTGCTGTAGGGCAGGGTTGCGTAGCCGCCGGAAGCGGGCACGTCGATGGTGAAGTTGCCGTCGCTGACATCCTGGGCGGTCCCGCCGGTGATGCGCACGCGGCCCGCGGTGGTGGCGTCGGTGGGCAC
>JALUJS010000443.1:2013-8454 GCA_027056825.1 Candidatus Krumholzibacteriia bacterium
CACCGTCCAGCCGTAGGAACCGTCGTTGGCCGTGGACGAGGTGATGAAAGCCCAGGTGGAGCCGCCGTCGGTGCTGTACTCGATGGACACGGTGGTGAAGGAGCCGGTCCAGCTCCAGGTGATGTTGGCCACGTCACCCGCGGTCAGGACCTCGCCCCCGTTGGGGTAGGTCACCGTGATCACGTCGGTCGGAGTGGTGCCGCCGGCGGTGGCCGCATCGGCGTCCACCATGCCATAGCCCGTGTAGCGGTCCCAGCCCGAGCCGGACTCCACGCTGGTGACGTCCTGGGCGGTGGTCACCAGCCGGTCACGCACCTGGGCGGGAGTGAAGGAGGGGTTGGCGGCCTTGATCAGGGCGCAGACGCCCGCCGCGTACGGGGTGGCGGCCGAGGTGCCGTTGAACCACTTGCTGTAGTCGCTGGCGTCGTAGCCCGCGGAGCCCAGCAGGTCGGTGGTCGGCAGGATCGTCGGCGCGATCACGTCCACCGCGGCGTTGCTGTCCTGGGTGGTGCTGCCGTAGTTGGAGCCCCACCAGCGTTCGCCGTCGCAGGTGTAGCCGTTGGGATCGGTGTTGACCCCGGGGTTCACTTCGCTGCTGTTGCTGGACGAGCGCTTGCGCTCGCCGCAGGGCGAGGCCGCCCCCACCGCGATGACGTACTGGTTGATGGCCGGATAACTGATGGTCGAGGCGTTCTCGTTGCCCGTGGCCGCCAGCAGGGTCACGCCCGCGTTGTAGGCGTACTGCAGGGCCGCGTCGGTGGCCGAGTCGCTGCTGATGGCCGCGCCCAGGCTCATGCTGGCGATGTCCGCACCGTTGTCGGCGGCATAGTACAGGGCGTTCTGGATGGCCGTGAAATACATCGAGCCGGCGCTGTCGGCCACCTTCAGGGGCATGATGCTGCAGTCGCCCGCGATGCCCGCGGTGCCCAGGCTGTTGTTGGCCATGGCGGCGGCGACACCGGCGCAGGCGGTGCCGTGACCCGGGCTCGACGAGTTGTCGTCGGGGTTGCTGTCGTTGTCACCGAAATCGTAGCCGGTGATCTGGCGCAGGTCGGGATGCCCGGCCTCCACGCCGCTGTCGATGATGGCGATGACCACGCCGCTGTTGCCGTAACCCTGGGCGTTGTCCCAGGCGGCCTGGGCGTTGGCGTCGAAGCCGACCGTGCCTACGGGCGAGCCGTTCTCGTGGCTGTTGGTGGCCCAGTCGTAGCTGAGCATCTGACCGGTGTTGTTGTGGCCCCAGTGCAGATCGTGCATGGGGTCGTTGGGGACCGCGGCGGGGAAGGCGCGCCAATCCACCGTGGCCTCGGCCACGTGCCGGTCCGCGGCGAAGGTGCGGGCCAGGCGGCCCGGGTCCTGGGCGCCGTCGGTCTCGAGCATGAACCAGCGGTCCAGACCCAGTTCATTGGCCAGGTTCGCCTTGCGGGGCGCGATCCAGGGGCGGGAGATCCGCTTGACCCCGGCCATCCGGCACAGCGCGTCCACCGACGCGATGCCGGTGCGGGCGTCGGGCACCGCGGCCCCCTTGGCCATGGCGATGTCCAACTTGGCCCCTTCAAGGGCGTCGGACTTGAATTTCACCAGGATACGGGCGGGGTGATAGGGCAGGACATTGTTGGCGTAGGACGTGAAACCGTCCTGGACGGGGACGAAGGGCCGCGGAGCGGTCGGCTCGATGGCCAGGACCCCGTTGGCGAGCAGGGCGAGCAGGGCGAGGGCTGTCAGCAATGCCAATGCGCGCTTTGTTATGATTTGATGCATTTCTACTCCCTGGTTGGGTTTTCTGGGTGACGAGAATTCAGAAAACTCCCCGGCTGCCGCGGATCGATGTCCGCGACCGGCCGGTTGGACCTCCTTTCGTGGATTAGAGCGACGGCCAAATGGATGAAGCGACCGGATCGCATTCCCCGCCCCGGTCGGAACGGGCTGTTCCGGAAGTTCCCCCCTCAAGGAAGAAAATTCTACCAAGCCGGTCCGAAACGCATCAAGGAAATAATGCTGAATTGGGAGTTAAATTGTCGAAAGATAATTTCGCGAATTATGTTATAATTAGGGGAGAAGGATTAACCCGCATTTTCAACCAGCAAAGGACGACACCGCCATGAGGGGATTCGGAGGGATTCTTGGGTCCGCTGTACGGACCTTCACGCTGTTCTCGATTATCGCCATCCTGGTCTGCGGGGCCGGTTCGACGGTGGCCGCGCCCGTCGGCCAAGTGGAGCTACCGGTCTGGCAGCGTGCGGCCTACGGGGATTTCCCCGTGCGGATCGAACTTTCCGACGCCGCGGCCCTCGAACGCCTGCTGGCCGTCGTGCCCATCGCCTCCTTCGAACGCGAACAGATCCGGCCCGAGGGCGGCCGCCTGGTCTTCACGCCGCGGATCACCGAAGACGAAGCCGCGGCTCTGACCGCCGCCGGGTACGCCTTCACCCGGCTGCCCGACCGTGAACAGCAGGGACGCCGTGCCGTGGAGGCCTTCTGGGCCGAGCAACAGGCCAAGGGTTTTCCCGCCCTGGATGCCGACAAGGCCCTCTACTACCCCACCCACGCTCAGATCGGCAGCGATTTCGCCGCCCTGGCCGCGTCCCATCCCGACATCGCGCGCACCGTCACCTGGGGTTCCTCGGTGCAGGGCCGCGAGTTGTGGGGCATCGTGATCTCGGACGACGTGCAGAACACCGAACCGGAGCCCGAAGTACGCCTGACCAGCACCATGCACGGGGACGAGCCCGTGGACATGGTCATGCTGTGGGCCTTCGCCCAGTACCTGGTGAACAACTACGGCCAACCGGGCTACGAGGATGTGACCGACCTGGTCAACACCACCGAGATCCACATCATGCCCCTGCACAACCCCGACGGGTACGTTGCCGGTACACGCACCAACGCCAACGGAGTGGACCTGAACCGCAACTTCCCCGAACCGGCCGGCACCGATCCGACGCAGGAACCCGAGAACATCGCCTTCATGCAGTATGCCCAAGCCCACCACTTCGTGATCAGCCAGAACGGGCACGGGGGCGCCTTGGTGGTGAACTATCCCTGGGACTACACTTACACGCGCACCCCGGACAACGATGCCATCATCAAGCTCTCCCTGGAGTACTCCACCTACAACCTGCCCATGTACAACAGCTCCCAGTTTCCCCAGGGCATCACCAACGGGGCGGACTGGTACGTGGTCAACGGTTCGGTCCAGGACTGGTCCTACTACGCCACCGACTGCATCGACGTGACCATCGAGGTCAGCAACACCAAGTGGCCGTCGGCCTCGACCCTGGACGGATACTGGAGCGACAACCGCGAGAGCCTGATGCACTACGTCAAGGCGGCCCACTACGGGATCCACGGCGTGGTCACCGACTCGACCACGGGCCTGCCGCTGGACGCCACGATCACCGTGACGGGCATCGACAAGCCGGTGCACACCGACCCCGCCCACGGGGACTACTACAAGTTGCTGGATACCGGCACGTACGAGGTGACCTTCAGCGCCGACGGCTACTACCCCAAGACCGTCAGCGGCGTGAGCACCATCTGGGGCGTCCCCACGGTGCTGGACGCCGCCCTGACGCCCATGGGTCCGGTCATCACCGAGACCCTCTTCAGTTCCGACTTCGAGGCCGGCTCCGCCGGCTGGACCGGCGACTGGGCCCTGATGACGCCGGGCTACAACTCGAACCAGGCCCTGACCGACAGCCCCGGCGGCGACTATCCCGACAACGCCTCCCTCATCGCGGCCATGACCGCGGGTGTGGACCTGAGCGACACCACTATGATCAGCGCCGAAATGCGTTTCATGGCCCAGTGGGACATCGAGTCCGGCTATGACGCCTGCTTCCTGGAAGTCTCCGTCAACGGCGGAGCGAGCTGGAGCCCAGTGGCCACCGACCGGACCATCGCCGGCAGCGGCAACGGCGTACAGACCCCCTCCGGAACACCCCTGTTCAGCGGCACCCAGGCCGCCTGGGTGCTCAACACCGTGGACCTGGCTCCCCTGCTCGGCCAGGCCGACGTGCGTTTCCGGTTCCGCCTGGCCAGCGACGGCAGCGTCACCGGCGCCGGATTCGCCTGCGACGACTTCGTCATCGAGGCCGTCCGGCTGGATACCGGTTCGGCGGCGCCCGGGTTGCCCCGCGTTCGGCCTTTGGTGCAGGCCGCGCCCAACCCCTTCAACCCTTCAACGGTGATCCGCTTCTCGGTTCCGACGTCCGGCGCGACCCGGCTGGAGATCTGCGATCTGCAGGGCCGCCTGGTGCGCACCCTGGTGGATGAAACCCTGCCCTCCGGGGACTATCTGCGCCGCTGGGACGGCCGCGACGACCACGGCGCCAACGCGGCCAGCGGCGTCTACTTCGCGCGGCTGGTCACCCGGGACGGTGTCTCGGTTTCCAAGCTGGCCTTGGTCAAGTGACCAGTCCGGGTCCGGAGACTACCGGATCATGAGTTGCAATTTCGCCCCGAACGCCTAGTTTGGGGCGAAACGAGCCCCAGCGGCGGAATCCGCCGGAGCTCCGGATCCGGTTCATGCTGCTGCCATGTCTCGGTCCCGTTATTTTCAGGCAGCGTTTAAGGATGAAACCGACATGATCGAGAACGGCAAGACCGTCAAGGTCCACTACAAGGGCACGTTGAGCGACGGGACCGTGTTCGACACGTCCGAAGGGCGCGACCCCATCGCTTTCGTCATCGGCGAGGGCTCGGTCATTCCCGGCTTCGAGAACGCCGTGGCGGCCATGGAGGTCGACGAGACAAGGACCATCACCATCCCGTGCGCCGAGGCCTACGGCGAGACCCGCGATGAGATGATCGGGCAGATCCCCCGCGCCAACCTGCCGCAGGACATGGAGCCCGAGGTGGGCATGATGCTCCAGATGAACTCCCCCGAGGGATCCATCCCCGTGCGGATCGTGGGTCTGGACGCCGAGAACGTCACCCTGGACGCCAACCACCCCCTGGCCGGTCAGGATCTGACCTTCGAACTGACGCTGGTGGAGATCAGCTGACCCCGGCCCGGCGGCGGCCGTTGTCATGGAACGAATCCTGGCTTCCCTGCGCAGCTACAGGAACGCCCTGCTGTCGGTCAGCGGGGCGGTCTTTCTCAATTTCCCCCTGTTGCTGGCGGTGTTCTGGCGCAACCAGGCCGGAGCCGCCATGGGTCCGGTGCAGGCGGTCTACCTCGCCGGCGTAACCCTCGGCTACTATCTCCTGCCGATGCTGCTGGTTTTGACGGTGGTCGCCGGCACCGCGCTCTTCGCGCGGCACTGCGGCCGGATCCTGCCGGCCGTCCTGCTGGGCGTGTTCATGTTCTACATGGTCCTGGACAGCATCGTGTTCGGGATCTACAAGTTCCACATCGATTTCTTCTGGATCGATTTCACCCTGCACAACGCCGCCGGCATGGGGATCTCCCCCGGCATGATGCTGACCGCCGCGGCGGTTCTGGCCGCCGTTCTCGCGGTGGAGTTCGGCCTGATCAGGTTCGCCCCGCGTCTGCTCCGACGCGCCCGCACGGTCTGGGCCCTGGTCGCCGTCTCGGTGCTCCTGTTCGCCGTCAGCCAGGTGATGCACATCGTCGCCTACGAGAAGGACGACGCCCGCATCACCGCCCTGACCCCGGGACTGCCCTTCTACCTCCCGTTCACCTCGCACAAGCACGCGGTGCGCTACGGGGACAAGCTGCCGCTGTTCACCGCTGCCCCGGAAAAGGGGAACGCGGGCTCACACGGGGCCTTCCGCTATCCCCTGCGACCGCTGGACCTGGCGCCCATGGCGCAGGACTCGCTGCCGGACATCCTGCTGCTGGTCCTGGAGAGCTGGCGCTTCGACGAGATGAACGCGCGCGTCTCGCCCCGCGTGGCCGCCCTGGGCCGCGAGGGGATCGTCCTGCGCAACCACTTCAGCTCGGGCAACTCCACCGTGGCGGGAATCTTCGGGATGTTCTACGGGATCCAGCCCACCTACTGGGACGAGGTCAAGGCCCACAGCGAGGCCATCCACAACCCCGCGCTCATCGACGCCCTGCAGGAACGCGACTATGCCTTCGGCGTTTTCGCCCGCTCCAAGTTCAAGCGCCACAAGATCAAGGACACGGTGTTCGAGGACATCACCGTGCACGAGGACTTCGCGGGCCGGACCTTCGCCGAGCAGGACGAGGACCTGACCGACCAGCTGCTGGCCTTCATCGACGCCCAGACTGCTGCCGGCCGGCCCTGGTTCTCCATGGCCTTCTTCAAGGCCTCGCACTTCGACTACTCCAGCGATCCGGACCACAGGCCGTTCCAGCCCGCGAAGAAGCTGAACATGGCGGTGGCCGACCGCATCACGGACATGACGCCGTACCTGAACCGCTACCGCAACGCCGTGTACTGGGACGACATCCAGATCGGTCGTATCCTGGACGCTCTGGAGTCCCGAGGCCGCCTGGACGATACCATCGTC
>JALUJS010000444.1 GCA_027056825.1 Candidatus Krumholzibacteriia bacterium
CGCTGAAGCCGACCTCCAGCTTGCCGGCCCGGCGGGCCAGGCCCAGCAGTCGCAGCACCGCCTCGGACTTGTCCGCGGCCCGGCCGTCGCTGCCGTCGGCGGCGCTCACTTGTCGGTCCCGTCCCCGTCCTCGTCCTTGTCCTCGTCGCCGCCGGGAGCGGTGTCCTCCGCTTCCGCGGGCGTCTGGGCGTCGGCATCCGCCGCAGGCTCGGCCTCCGCCGCGGCTTCGGCCTCGTCGCCACCGGACGCCTCGTCGGCGTCAGCGTCGGCTTCCTCGCCGGTCAGGTCCTTGAACAGGTCGCCCTTGGCCGGGATCTCCACGCCGGCCAGGATGGCCGCCTCCTCCTCGGAGACGCCCTCACCCTCGAGGGCCGACTCGTTGAACAGGGGCTGGTCCTCGGCGGCCCGGCGCTCGAGTTCCTCGGCCACGGCCTTCTCGATCATCCGGTCCAGCTCCTCCAGGGTAACCTGGGCGGTGGCCTGCAGTGTGGCCACCAGTTCGGGATCCAGGCCCTCGATGGCCTCCAGCCGCTCGGGCGCGGCCTGGGCCAGGTCCTCGATGGTGGTGATGCCCACGGCCTCCAGCAGGACCAGCAACTCGTCGGTGATGCCCTCCATCTCGCCCAGCTTCATGGACATCTCGGAGGTGATCTGCTGACGGACGTTGTACTCGCGCGTGCTGACCAGGTCGATCTTCCATTCGGTGAGCTTGGCGGCCAAGCGCACGTTCTTGCCTTCCTTGCCGATGGCCTTGCTCAGCTGGTCCTCGTTGACCACCACGGTGGCCTCGCGGTTCTCGCGGTCCAGGATGATGTTGTTGACGATGGCCGGGCTCAGGGCGCGGCCGATCAGCAGGCTGGGCTCGGCACTCCAGGGCACGATGTCCACGCGCTCGCCGGCCAGCTCGCGGGTGACCGCCTGCACGCGGCTGCCCTTCATGCCCACGCACGAGCCCACCGGGTCCACCCGGTCGTCGTGGCTGACCACGGCGATCTTCGAGCGCGTGCCCGGCTCGCGGGCCACGGCCTTGATCTCGACGATGCCCTCCTGGATCTCGGGGACCTCCTGCTCGAACAAGGCCTTCAGGAAACCCGGATGGCTGCGCGAGAGGATCACCTGCGGCCCCTTGGCGCTGTCCAGCACCTCGGTGATGAAAGCGCGCACCGTCTTGCCCTGGTGCAGCTTCTCGCCCCGGATCTGTTCGCGGTAGGGCATCAGGGCCTCGGTGCGGCCCAGGTTGACCAGCACGTTGCCGCGGTCGACCTGCTGCACCGTACCGACGATGATCTGGTTGACGCGGTCCTTGAACTCCTCGTAGATCTGGGCCCTCTCGGCCTCGCGCACCTTCTGCACCAGGATCTGTTTGGCCACCAGGATGGCGTTGCGCCCGAATTCCTCCAGGGGCAGCTCCCAGCGCACCTCGTCGCCGATCTCCACCTCGTCGCCGAACTCGATGCGGGCCTCCTCGAGGTCGATATCGGTGTCCGGGTCGTCGATCTCCTCGACCACGGTCTTGACCTGCTCGACGATCATCTCCCCGGTCTCCGGATCCACGCGGGCATCGATGTTGGCCTCGGTCCCCAGCTTCTTGCGGGCGGCCGACTGCAGACCCGCCTCCAGGGACTCGATGATGATGGCCTTGTCGATGTTCTTTTCCCTGGTGATCTGGCTCAGGGCATTCAGGACATTGTGATCCATGTCAGGTTCTCCCGCTCCGCGATGCGGAGCCTTTTCATTCGCCGGAACCTTCCGGCGCGGCGTCCTTCTTTCTGCGGGGCCGGGGCGCCCGGCCCTTTTTCTTCTTCCTGGCGCGGGCCTCGCGGCGCTCCTCCTTGCGGCGGCGCCGGTCCGCGTTGATCAGTTCGCGCGGATCGAAATCCGCATCAAGGTTGGCCTCCAGGATCTCGTCCCAGGCCACCTGCACCGGCGCGGCGTCCTCACCGGCCGGCTGGATGGCCAATCCCGTTTCACCGGACGTCGTCAGCACGCCCCGCAGCCGTCGCGGCCGCTGGCCGCCGGCGAGCTTGAGATCGACCTTCTCCCCCACCACCGCCTCGAAATGGGCAGGAGTCCGCAGGGGACGCCGGATTCCCGGCGAGGAGATCTCCATGACGTAGCGGCCGGGCACCGGGTCGGCCTCGTCCATGAGAATGCTCACGGTGCGGGAGGCCGACGCGACCTGGTCCAGGGTGATGCCATCCGGGGTGTCCAGGTAGATGCGAATCTGCAGACGGCCCCCGCCCTGGAAGATGCGCACATCGAGCAGGGAATAACCCTCACGCTGGAGTTCCGGCTCCAACAGGGTCAACACCCTGCGCGCCAGCTCCCGGGTGTTTTCCTGCTTCTCCAACTGCGGCGCGGCCTTTCTCGAAACAAAAAGAAGTGGGCTTGAGCCCACCCCTGACGATCCACCCGTAACCGGGGGGACTTGGAGATGGGCGCAATATAACGGATTCCAGCGGCTTGTGCAACATGAAACTGAACCGGAAAAAAGCCGCCACCGGGCAAGCCCCCGGGCCGGGCCCGGCAACGCATTTCATCCGAATCCGGTTGAACAACTGAAGCGGTCATGCCATAATCAAGACAGTTATACTCC
>JALUJS010000445.1 GCA_027056825.1 Candidatus Krumholzibacteriia bacterium
CGCTGGGCAGATCCAGAACCCCGTCGTACGGGTCGCCCTCCCCGGAAGCGTGGTGATGCTCTTCCAGGATGGCGGGACGGCGCGTCATCAGGGCGCGCTGCAGGGAGGGGAAGCGGTCCAGTTCCAAGGTGTGCCGCATGACCTTTTCCCCGGCCAGCCTGCCCCGGGCCACCAGCACCCGCAGCACCCCGTCCTCCAACGACAGGATGGCCGCCAGGTCGTGCGGCACCAGGTTCTGCAGCGAGTCCAGGGCCATCCCCAGCAACTGGTCCCGCTCTTCGGGCTTGCCCACCATGCGGGCGAGTTCCCGCAGGTCACGGGCCGCATCGAGAATCTCGGTCATGGCGTCCCCTTTCTCCGCGTCAACGATATTTCGTAATTATACCGTTATTTCGTTACATTTGTCAACGTTATTTCGTTTCCCTAACCCCGGTATTCCGTCAATGACATCATAACCATCTGCTATAAAACGTGTTAAGAAATAAGCGAATTCTGGCACCCCGGTTGCTTTTCCAGGGGCAAACACGACACCACGTCCCCAACCAAGGAGAACACCATGAACAAGCAAGCCATGTATGAATCCCTCAACGGTCTGCTGGCCGACAGCATCGTCCTGTACCAGAAGCTCCACCATTTCCACTGGCGGGTGCAGGGTGAAGGCTTCTTCCTGCTGCACGGAAAATTTGAGGAGCTTTACGATCACTTCGCCGAGACCACCGACGCCATCGCCGAGCGCATCCTGATGATCGGCGGAGAGCCCCTGGGCACCCTCGCCCAGGCCCTGGAGCACGCCTCCATCAGCGAGGTCGCCATGGTGCCCCCCGCCCGCGACATGATCATCCTGGTCAAGGAGGACCTGGAGACTTTCCAGGGGCGCGTGGGCCAGGTCCTCGAACTGGCCGACCAGGAGGGGGACCGCGGCACCGCCAACCTGCTGGATCCGGTCAACGACGAGCTGGACAAGACCCTCTGGATGCTGCGGGCCTTCCTGGCCGCCTGATGGTGTCCTTCCCGGACGCAAAACGGCCCCGGGCTCTGGTGCCCGGGGCCGTTGAGAAGGTTCGGATGCGCTACTTGAGAAGCAGCATCTTCTCCCTGAGCTCACCGGTCTTGGTCTTCAGCGTGGCGAAATACACCCCCGACGAGACCGCACGGCCGCGGCTGTCGGTGCCGTTCCACACCACGGCATGCTCGCCAGCGCTCATGACCTCGTTGACGAGCACGGACACCACCCGGCCGGCGGCGTCGTAGACCCGCAGCTCCACCCGGCCGTCCGACGGCAGGCTGAAGCGGATCTCGGTCATGGGGTTGAAGGGATTCGGGGCATTGGCCAGCGCCAGGCCCTTGAGCGCAGGGGTCTGGTCGCCCGGCTCGAAGTCCTTGTCGTTCAGGCCGGCCACGGGCCGGGTCACATCGCCGGAAACCGGCCTGACGCTCAGCATCCGGTCGCCCTGGACCACCGCGGGCAGGGGACCGGCAGCGCCGGACCCGGCCTCGAGCCACAGGTAGGCGGGCTGGTCGTCGGTCACCGAGATCCGCAGGCGCGCCAGCGCCAGGGAACCCTCGGCGCTGCGGGGCCCGCCGTAACCGGCCACCATGTCCCCCCCGGTGCCCAGGTCGAGGGCCTCGCCCAGGATTTCCCGCTCGGCGATGACGACATTGTCACTGGTCCGGACCCTGGCCGAGAAGGCCCGGATACCGTCCGCGGCGGCGTCGCCGCGCAGCACCACGTAGGCGTCCACCGACTGGCCGGGCGCGGCCATACGCGCCGGGCGGCCGTCCGGGGAATCGAAGACGATCCTCAGCTCTCCGGAGGCCTCGGCGATCTGCCCGGCCGCCTTGGCGGGACAGGAGATGCCGATGCTGCCAGCCAGCACGCTCAGGTCGCTCAGGTTGACGATGCCGTCCCACCGGTAATCACCGGCATAGTCGTAGGACGGGTCGTAGTACACGGCGGAGAACGCCGCGACATCGGACAGGTTGACGATGCCGTCGCCGGTCATCTCGGCGCTGTTGACCCGGTAATCCAGACCGGCCAGGCCGCCGGGATAGGTGGTCGTACCCAGCAGCGGGCTGTTCACGTTGACGACCAGGAGTTCGCCGGGAGCGCTGGACCCGCCGCCGAACAGGGCGCCGCTGATAGTGGTCTCCCCGTTGACATCCGTCGCAGCGTCCGCCGTCAGCACGGTGGAACCGCACTGGTACCAGCCGCCGTACTGGGAGGCCACGGTGATGTTCGCGGCGGGGAAGCCCACCACGGGATTGCCCAGGCCGTCGGTCAACCTCACGACGATGGTCGCATCGACGCTGGCGGGCGCGCTGCCCACCGTGCCGTCCCACAACTGGGCCGCGGTGAGCGGATCCCCGGTGCCGTCGGGCTTGGTATAGAGGGACACCGGCCCGCTCAAGGCGTTCAGTGGGAAGACCTCGGCGTTGATCACGTTGCTGACCGCGGCCGACCGCCAGGCGGTGCCCCAGCGCCCGTCCTCACCCGAAAGGGGCGTGCCCCGGGTTTCGGCGTACTTGTTGTAGACCCAGAAGGTCGCATCGTCGGCCGGATCGACCGCGATGCCCGAATAGTCGCCCCAGCGGTTGCGGGTGCCGCCGAAATCGCGCTTGTAGTAGTCGAGACCGGCCTGCACCTCTCCGGCCGCCTGCACGGTCCCGAGGGGATCCCCGGGCTCGCGGCCGGCGTAGTACGCGCCGCAGAAGATCGATGGAGCCGAGGCGGAGAATCCGAATTGCACCTCGCCGTTGCCGTTGACGGCCACCGCGGGGAAGAAGGTGGCAGCGCCCGGAGCGATGTCCTCGCCGCCAATGTTGCCTTGGTCCGCCACGGTGATGGCGCCGGGCACCGCGCTGGTGTCCAGCCGGATCCAGTGGGCGGTGGCCTGGCCGGCGTTGACCGGATCGTTGGCGGTGTTGGGATTGATGGTGGTGGTGACCCAGAGGCTGTTGTCGCGCCACACCGCGTCCAGGATCCGGGAATCGTTGACCTCGATCAGGGCCGTGGAGCCGCTCTGCGGCGCATCCGGGATATCCGGCCACCCGAAGGTGCCGCCGACATCCTCGAGGTCGCCGACATCGACGAACTCGCCGCTGAAGGTCGGGGAGCCCAGCGGATCGTCCACCCGGATCACCTCGATGGCTTCGGGCTGGCCGGCGCCTCCGTAGGTCAGGCTGCTGTACCCGATCAGGAAGGTGCCGATGGTCGAGCCGGCCCCGCCCACGCCTCCGGGTCCATAGACCTGGGCGGGCATGAGGGTCAATTCATAAAGGCCGCTGGGAATCGGGTCGTAGACGTTCCACGCGGCCGCGCCGCCGGCGTAGAACCCGCCGGCCACGCCCTTGTTGATGATCCACAACCGGTTGCCGCCAACGCCGGTGGTGAAGGGGAACATGTTGGCCGTCACGTAGATGGCTTCCTCATCGACCTCGAAACCGGGATAGTCCGCCCAGTGGAAATCCCCGCCGATGTTGGTCTTGGCGTCGATGGCCATGAAATACCAGTCCGCCGCCGTGGCCGAGGCCGGAGAGGAGGTCCTGGATACCGCGACCAGGATGCGCGACTCATTGCTCGGATCCCCGTACGCGGTATCCCACCGCTCCAGGGCGACCACCAGGAAACGCTGTTCGTAGTGGTCGTAGACGATCTTGGGGTCGAAGGTGTACGTCCCCAGGGTCTGGCTGCCCAGGGCGGAGAAGAAGTTCTTGAGGGAATCGCGGAAAAGCAGGGTGCCCGTCTTGGTGCGGCACTCGATGCCCGTGTTGACCACGCCGACCACGCGGTCGGGACCCGCCGCGCCCATGGGGTCGGCGGGGATGAACAGGTAGCCGTCGTTCAGGGTGGAATTGTCATCGAAGTTGTACCCCAGGAAACCGACGCCGGGGGTGAAGGATTTCAAGCCCGAACCCTCGGTGGGACTGCCCTGCAAAGCGGCGGGATCCTGGGCCCGGGCCGCAAGTTCCAGGGCCGCCGCGCCCGCGGAAATCCCGTCGGGGCGGTGACCTACAGGAACCTTGGCCGTGGCGGGAAGGGCGATGGCCAAAACGGCAAGCGCCACGATAACCAAAGACGACAGTCGTGACCAGCGGTTCATGGATTACCTCCTGGTGAATGCAAGCAGAAGACGCGAATCATGAACCTAGCATAAAAATATCACAAAAGTGTCAAAAACAGCAGAGATGCCCTCCAGTTTCCCCACCGAGCAGGCAGGGCCCAAATCCCTGTTGCCACACATCTCCAACTGCGCCTATCCTCCCTCCACCACAAATACTTTCGAACACATATGGCAAAGGAGAGTGATCATGCTGAGTCCGGAATTCCGGCGCATCCTGGCTCCCGCCAAACGCAACCTCACCATCATGTGGGGAGCGTTCATGGCGGCCTGCTTCATCTACAGCTTCATCGCCTGGACCGTAACCCGGTCCGTCAAGCCCCCTGCCCCCCGCGTCGACAGCGAATTCCTCGCCATCGCCATCGTCTGCTCCGCGGTGGTTCTGGCCGCATCCGTCCTGGTGGAGAGGTTTCTGCTCCGCCCCCAGCGGCTGGAAGCCTGCGTGCAACACCCGGTCGCGCCCGCGGCCCTCTATCCGCAGCTCAACGGCCCCGCGACCCAGAGCAAATACCCGGAACTGGACCGGCTCTTCGAAGAACTGGCTCCTTCCGAGCAGCACCTGGCGGGACTCAAGGCGCCCTACCAGACGGCCCAGATCGTGGTCTGGACCATGCGGGAATCCGTGGCCGTCATGGGCTTCGTCCTGGTCATCCTGGGCGGGGATCTCACGGCCATGCTGCCGTTCGCGGCCGTCGCCCTGGCCGCCATCGCCCTGCAGCCACCCCGGTTGGAGGCCTTCCTGGAGCGGAATATCGATCTTGCACGGAAACACACCTGAACCAACGGGCAAGGATGTCCTGACCGCCTGACCCCCAGCTTGGTGCGCCAAGGGGCGGCCTCCTCGGCAACGAGGAAACCGCCCCTCGGGGGATGTTGAGATGGCCGCCAGGTCAGGCCAGCGGCCGGCCCAGCCCCGCCGCCTGCAGCGTGCTCTGGTCCGGTCCCCGGCCGGCGCAGCAACCGGCGACTTCGCCGTCGATGACCACCGCCGGCACCGAACCGATGCCCAGCTGATCGGCCCTTTGCGCGACGGCCTCGTCATGCATGTCCAGGATCTTCACCTCGCATGACGGGCAGGCCAGGCGTTTGACCAGAGCCACCGTCTCCTCGCACACGCTGCACCCGGCGCTGAATACTTCTATGCTTCGTTTGTCATTCATGGCGTCTCCTCCTGATCATGCGCTCGGTTTTCCTGTATCGAGTCCTTGCGGAGCGCAGGATGCGCAAGAACCGGAAAGGGACTTTCGCCGGGGCCAGCTGTTCCAGACCGAGGCGGACAGCAACAGGCCAAGCCCGGCATACATGACCAGATCCTGGGTCAGCACGAACTTCCCCGCCATGGCCATGGACGCTCCGGCCACACCCAGCCACAGGGGCCGGTAGCCGTGCCGGGACCGGGCGCGGTAGGCCAGTCCGAACAGGGCCAGCCCGAAGAAGACCGCCGTCAAGGGCAGCAGGTACCTGGATTCCATCAGGGATCCCAGGCCCAAGGCGCCCAACACCCCGGCATAGGCCGGCCAACAGGCCGGGCACAGCCCCACCGGCAACAGGGAGGCCCCGACTCCGGGCAAGACCGTCAGAAAACCCAGAAAAGAAAGGCGTTTACGCGTCATGAGCCATCACCTGTCCTATGTCCAATGGGTCACGGATCTCCTTCGCATATGGACAGGATAAACCCTGAAGCATGCTTCAGGGTCAAGGGGTGCAGGTGAAAAAAAAAGAAAGAAAAATCCCGCCGGGGTCACCGAGGCGGAGGCCCGTCCGATGGTTGCAGAGCGGTGCCTCAGCCTACCAGTTCTCGCCCAGAAGCTCGAAATAGGCCTGCGGGTGGGCACAGGCGGGGCAGATCTTTGGAGCCTCGTCGCCTTCATGCAGGTAGCCGCAGTTCCGGCAGTACCAGACCACCTTCCCGTTCCGCTTGAAGACCCTGCCCGCTTCCAGATTCGCAGCCAGATCCTTGAACTTCTTCTCGTGCTGCTTTTCGGAAATCGAAACGGCCCTGAATACCGCCGCAATCTGGTCGAATCCTTCCTCTTCGGCCACTTTTGCAAAAGAGGGATACAATTCGGTCCATTCATGCGCCTCACCGGCGGCGGCGGCCTTCAGGTTCTCCAGCGTCTTTCCGATCACCCCCGCGGGAAACTCCCCCGTTATCCGGAGATCGCCGCCCTCGAGAAACTTGAAGAACCTCTTGGCATGTTCCTTCTCCTGGTTGGCCGTCTCTTCGAATATCGCCGCGATCTGAACCAGGCCCTCCTTCCTGGCCGCTCCTGAAAAAAAGGAGTACCTGTTCCGGGCCTGCGATTCACCGGCGAACGCCAGCAACAGGTTCTTTTCCGTTTGCGTACCCTTGATACTTCCGGACATCTGTCTCTCCTTCGCGTTTGGAAACCCATCTCGTATTGCAAGGTTCTGGGCGAGTATGGTCCTTCCGCTCAGCCGGCCCGCTCACGCAGTGAAAAGCGGAGCACGAAGTACCCCAGCAGGCCGGATATCAGTGAACCGATGAGGATGCCCAATCGTTCCAAACCCATAAACCCGCCCCCTGGCGCAGCGAAGGCCAGCGAGGCGATGAACAGGCTCATCGTAAAACCGATGCCGCACAGCAGCGACGTCCCGTACAGCTGCCTCCAACCGACCCCTGCGGGAGGTGAAGCGATGCCCAGCCGCACCGCGAGCCAGGACATCAGCAGGATCCCGACCTGCTTGCCGAAAAACAGCCCCGTCATGATGCCCAGCGGAACAGGATGCAGCACATCGGCGAGGGCGAGCCCGATGACCGGTACACCCGCGTTGGCGAAGGCGAAAACGGGCAGCACCCCGAAGGCCACCCACGGGTGCAGGGCGTGTTCGAGATGACGCAACAGCGATGGGGACGCCGGTGTCGAGGGGGCCTTCCCGGAGGGCCGCAACGGGATGAACATGGCCAGGATGACGCCGGCCAGCGTTGCGTGCACACCGGATTTCAACACCGCCACCCACAACGGCACGCCCAGGAGGAAATAGGCGGCGGGCCTGGTCACGCCCAGGCGATTGAGGATGGCCAGACCGAGAATCAGTACGGCGGCCACGGCAAGGGAGAGCAGGGACAACTTGGCCGTATAGAAAATGGCGATCACGATGATCGCCCCGAGATCATCGAAGATGGCGACGCTGAGCAGGAAGGCCTTCAGGGCCGTGGGAACCCGCTTGCCCAGCAGGGAGAGGATGCCCAGCGCGAAGGCTATGTCCGTCGCGGTCGGGATGGCCCATCCCCCCATGGCGCCGGGATCGCCCCGATTGAAGGCCACATATATGGCGGCGGGAGCCAACATTCCGCCCAGGGCGGCGAAGGCCGGCAGACTGGCCTGGCGGGGGCTCGAGAGGTGACCCTCGACCACTTCGCGTTTCAACTCCATGCCGACCAGGAAGAAGAACACGGCCATCAGGCCGTCATTGATCCACAGCAGAAGGGGTTTGGCGATTCCGAAGGCGCCGATCCTGATCTCGAGCTGGAGATCCAGAAAGGACTTGTAGCCGGGCGCCAGAGGCGAGTTGGCGACCACGAGCGCCAACACGGTCGCGGCCATCAGGATCAGCCCGCCCGCGGCTTCCAGGCGCAGGAAATCCTGGAACGGCTTCAGCACCTTGTCGACCGGAGACGAACTATTGGGTTGCATGAGACCTCACCAAACCTTTCCTCTTGCCAGCGGATGGTTGTTCCATGCCCCCAAAGTAGCAGGATTTCCATGCGCGGCACAGCACCCCATCCATCGGCTTGACACTCATATCAATCAGCATTAATATGAACAGGCGTCAATATACCCCAGAGGCAGAGGTTTCGTTGTGGACCAGAGAGTATGCGACCTATTGAAGGTGATCGGCGAGGCGTCCCGCTTCCGGATCATGCGGTACCTGGCGGACCGGCCGCGCAATGTCTCGGAGATCGTGCGTGCGGTGGGTCTGCAGCAGAGCCTGGTGTCCCACCATCTGAAGGTTCTTCGTGACAACGGCCTGCTGAAAGCCGAGCGCAAGGGGCCGTTCGTGAATTACTCGGTGAGCTGTCCCGAGACCACGCAGATCTTCCTGCTGGCCGAAAAGATCGCCACCGGCAAATGTGCAGAAAAAGGAGAGAGATCATGGCTGACCAGGACAACGCCCCCCGGATGAACCCCATGGACATGATGAAGAAGATGATGGGCGGCGGCGGCGGGGGCATGCCCATGGAGATGTGCATGAACATGTGCACGCAGATGACCCGTTCCATCGCGCAGACCAGTGAACTGGCCGCCTACGCCACGCCGGAGCTGCGCGGCCTGTTCGAGACCT
>JALUJS010000446.1 GCA_027056825.1 Candidatus Krumholzibacteriia bacterium
TGCAACCGGTCACCCGCCGGATAGGAGGCCAGGTAGCGGCCGCGCGGATCGAACATGTGCACCCGCCCGTTGAATCCGTCCAGCATGTGGATCCGGCCCTGGCCGCCCAGGCCGGACGGGTCGAAGGCCTCCTCCGTCCGCCCGCCCGGATCCCGCACCCCGTCCCAGGCGAAGGCCTGGGGAGCGATGCGTCCGGTCCCGGGCACGGCGTCGAAGGTGTAGATCCTCTCGGCGTTGCAGGTGTAGACCCCCACCTCGCCGCGCAGCCCGTCACCCACCAGGACCCTGCCGTCGGGCGTGACCCGCACCGCCGAAGGCAGGCCCAGGCCTCCCTTCCCCCGCCGGGGAATGGTCAGGACCAGTTCCCCCCGCCCGGTCACGCCGGGTTGCTCGTTGAGCGCCACGGCCAGCACGCGGCGCAGGTTCATGTCCGCCACGTAGGCGACGCCCCCGACCGCGGCCACGGCCAGGGGCGCCAGTTTCCGGTTCCCGCCGGGCATGCGGTCGAAGCTGGTCACCAGGTTGCCGGCGCGGTCGAAGACCGCCAGCAGGCCCCGTCCGTGGTCGCACACCACGAAGGAGGAGTCGGTCACCGCGAAACCCGTGGGCAGGATGTCTTCGGGCGCCCGCAGCCTGATGGTGCGCGCCAGGTTCAGTTCCAGGTCGAAGACGCCCAGGAGGGACTCTCCGTTGAAGGACACGAACAGCGAATCGCCGACCACCGCCAGGCGCGCCGGGCGGTCCAGCGGCGCGCGCATGGTGAAGAACACCGTCTTCAAGGGGGCCGGAGGATCATCGTAGGCCGTCCCCGTCCCCCGGCGGCTGCACCCGCCCGCCAAAACCATCAGCGCCAGGACCGGCGCCATCGCAATCATCGTCCGGTGCGGTTGTCTAGCCATAGGTGTGGATCGTTTCGTAGAAGTACTGCACGCACCACAGGGCGAACACCACCGCACCGGCCGCCACGATATTCAGCCCGCAGTACAGTCGGTCGGACATGCGCCAGGTCCGGCGCGCGTGGTACAGCAGTCCGTACAGGAGCCAGCTGATCAACGACCACATCTCCACCGGGTCCCAGGCCCAGTAGCGGCCCCAGGCGATATCCGCCCAGATGGATCCGGAGACCAGCATCACACCCCACAGGACCAGGCCGAACAGCAGCAGGGCCGTCACCCGGTCCGGGATGTCCCCGTGCGCCAGGCCGGACCGCGGGGACCCGGGCAGCCGCCGGGAGCGCCGGTCGCCCAGCAGGAAGAAGACCGACAGCGCCGCCCCCATCAGGAAGGTCGCCGCCCCCGCGGTGGCGAAGGAGGCATGGATGAACAGCCAGGTGTTCTGCAGGGCGCTGGACAACGGGCCCGCCGTGCGGTCCAGGGTCAGCGACCAGCCCAGCAGCAACAGGGCCGCACCGGCCACCGGGGCGATCACGGCCGGCCCCCCGCGCCGGGTCGCCGGCACCAGTTGGACCAGCAGGAGCAGGAACCAGATGCTGGCCAGCATGGACTCGAACAGGGTGACGAAGGGGGGATGGCCCGTCTGGATCCACCTGAGTACGACCCAAATCGTCAGGACCGCCAGGGAAGCGGGCAGGCAAACGCGGGCGATGCGTCCGGGCAGGACCCGCCCGAAGACCCACGCCAGCAGGGCGCTGAAGAAGGCCGCCGCCAGCAGCAGCGCCGCAGCCCAGTAGGCCGCCAGACCCGCCGTGATCATGTTCCCGCCTCCTTGATAACCCGGAATATTGAATCGCTACGCGATCCCGCAAGGCGATGACATGAAGGAGCGTAGCGAGGATGAGGAAACAGCGCGACAGGAAAGGGGCTCGCAAGGATTTGCGAGGGAGGCGTACCCGGTGCGGTACGTTGACCGAGCAAATCCGAGAACGCCTTTCCTGTCGCGCTGTTAACCATCCGCAGTAGCTCCTTCATGAATCATGGGGGTTAATCACCAGCACGGGGGTAAAGGCATGGCGAGCGATATCATGAACCAGGCAGCGGCGCTGTTCAACGGGCAGGATCCGGTCTTCTGGGCGGCCACTGCCGCGGTTGCCACGGGGTTGACCATCCTGGTCGTAACGGCCTTCCTGTATTTGCGTCGGTTTAGGGTCAACAGGGCGCGCAGGCAGACGCCGCGTCCGATCGCGGCGGCCCCCGCACGGCCTGCAACCGGCAATCCGGCTGTTGTTCAAGCCGGCGTTTCGTCGTCCGATCCGGCACCAGACCGCGCCCTTCTCCTGGCCCGCCTCAAGGAAACCGCAGCCGGACTGGAAGCCCTCCGGGACGAGCTGCGGGCCCGCAGGCTTCCCGCCGCCAATTCAAGGCTAAAGAACCCCCTTCCCGAGGTCGAATACATTTTCAGACAAGGTGTAGGCTAGTCCGCGATTCGGGCTGGAGAACCATGCCCGCGCACCACGTTTTCGGTGCACGGGACGGGAGCGGGAGTTTTCATGACCAGGGTTGCAGACATCGCCCCTGCGATCGCCGAACAGGATGGTTCGGCCCAGGTCACGGAAAAACTGCGGAATATCATCATGACCACGCGGGACCTTCCGGCCATGCCGCAGGTCGCCGCCAAGGTCCTGGAACTCTCC
>JALUJS010000447.1 GCA_027056825.1 Candidatus Krumholzibacteriia bacterium
GCCCTCTTGCCGGGCGCAGCCCAGCATGAAGGAAAACACCAGCCCCAACCCCACCATGACCGCCGTGATCACGAAGGCCGCCTCGTATCCCCAGTGGTCCACGACGAACCCCCCTGCGATGGGCAGAATAAAGGCGATCCCCGCCACCGTGCCGGCCACACCTATGTAGGCCGGACGCAGTTCCGCCGGCGCGATCTCCAACAGGTAGTTCCGGAAGCCGATGCCCGTCCCGCTGGCGGCGCACCCGAGCAGGGCGAAAACGGCGATCAGCAGGTCGGGGCCGACCACCACCCGCGAAATCAGCGCCAGCAAGGGGATCATGATGCCGATGACCGCGACCAGCCTGATGACCACCCGGTTGCCGATACGGTCGCTCAATTCAGCCCATACCATGTTGGAGATGATGGCCCCGGCCACCTGGGCGCCCACCAGCAGGCCGATCTGCCGGTCCGGCATGCCCAGCTCGCTGCGGCCATACAGGACATAGAACGGCAGGGCGAAGCTCCCGAAACCGATGGCGAACCTGCTCAGCAACAGGCGTCCGAAATTGCGGTCCCTGCGCACCATCCCCACCGACTGGCGCAGGAACTGGCCGGTGCTGCGCCGGGATGTGACCACCTCGCCGGCGGGTTCGCGCACGCTGCCCAGGGCCAGGTACGAGATCACCAGGAAGAGGAACGACAGCAGGAAGAGGATCCCGTAGTTGTTGGGAAAGGCCAGGTCGGGGTTGCCCAGGACGCGCTTGACGACATACGACGCACCCAGGGCCATCAGGCCGCCCCACAGCTGGCGGTGTCCGAAAAACCGCCCGCGCAGCGTGGCCGGCAGGGTCTTGGCCCAGATGTCGTTGAAGGGGATGGACGCCACGCCGCCGGCGAACGAGAAGATGAACAGCAGCACCACCAGGGCGACCAGGATGAGGGTGGGATCGCCTCCGCTCCAGAAGATCGTCAACAGCCCCAGCACGCCCCAAGCCGCCGCCCGGGTCCAGATGGCGGCCACCAGGATGGGCTTCTTGCGCGGCTTGCCTTCCAGATGGTGGGCCACGAACAGCAGGGGCAGGATCCCGCCCCCCTGCATCAGGGCCGAGAACACGCCGATCAGGGTCAGCGAGCCGGTGAACTGGTTCAGGAAGACCGGCAGCACGCTCGACGGTTCGGAAAAGGCGATCCCGGCGCGGTAGAAGATCCCGTGCAGCAGGCCGACCGTGAAATTGAAGCGGATATTTTGCCGGTCAGCCTGCATCCCGCCTACTCCGTTTCGTAGCCCGGTCCGGATCACCCGGCCAGGAACTCCTCATCGTCCTCGTAAGGTCGGGCCCTGCGCCCGGCCAGCGCCACGATCCGGCCCACGATCAGGCCGGCGATCACCGCGATCACGATGGTCACGGCAATGCCCTTGAGCTGGGTGCCGCCGTCTATGCCCGCCACCGTCAGCAGGGCCGCCAGACCGCCCAGCAGACCGGGAATGCCGTGCAGGTTGGAAACGCCGCAGGTATCCACGAGTTTCAGGCCCTTCTGGAGGCGGTCCTGGATCACGGCGAAACCGAAGGTCGAGGCGAAGCCGGCCACCGCGCCGATGACCAGGGCCGTCGACAGGGAGACCTTGTCGCAGGTCGAACCGATGGCCACGCCGCCGGCCAGGGTAGCGTTGGCGATATCGGCCGCGGCGATCCCCCGGCGCAGGAGCATGGTGGCGAAATAGGTCAGCAGGGTGGAGCCGCACAGGGCCATCACCACATTCATGGCCGTCTGGGGCACCAGGGCCGCGGGCACCAGCGCGGCGCAGAAGCTGGGCCAGAAGACCCACAGCGCCATGCTGCCCAGCAGGGAAAACCGGTCGCTGGTGAAATCGGATTCCACGGCGATCTCCCGTTCCCGGACCGTCGTCATGGCCATGGCCACACCCAGGCCGAACAGGGCTCCGAACATGTGGATGACGATGGAGCCGCCGGTGTCGACGAACACCCCGTTCCCTACCAGGCCCAGGCCGCCTTCCAACACGATCCACTCGTTGAGCATGTACAGGGGGATGAACAGGACGCCCAGCAGGAGATACTGGGACATCTTCAGGCGCCCCAGCACAGCCCCGGCACAGATCAGCAGGCTGGCGGCCCCGAACTCGGCGGTGATCAGGGCGTGGATGCCCGTGACCGGTTCGCCGAACAGGCCGGCGCCCTTGAGCCAGATGTAAAGCGGCAGGGAAACGGCCGTCAGCATATAGGTCGCGGTCAGGGCCGACAGGCCGTAGCCGCGCACGAACACCATCAGGAAACCGAATCCCAGCAGGAGCATGACCATGACA
The DNA here is from genome assembly GCA_027056825.1 of Candidatus Krumholzibacteriia bacterium. GTDB lineage: Bacteria > Krumholzibacteriota > Krumholzibacteriia > LZORAL124-64-63 > LZORAL124-64-63 > JAHJTW01. The sequence continues at coordinate 2,305 of JALUJS010000447.1, forward strand.
TGGATGGCGCGGTTGTACTCCTGGACCGCCACCACCGCGTCCATGGCATGGGCCGAAGCTGCGGGGGCCTGTCCGGTTACCGTGGCGCCGGTCGTGACGGGAACCTGGTCGGCCCGGGCCTGCCCGCAGGCTGCGGTGGAGAAGGCCAAAACCAGGAGGAATGCATACAACAGGAAACGGTGCGTCATGGTGAAACCCCCGCAGTGATTCGTCGAGTGCGTGCTGCTTGAACGCCCGCAATATCACGGTTCAGCGGGCGGGGGTCAAAATTTGTCAATATATTAAC
>JALUJS010000448.1 GCA_027056825.1 Candidatus Krumholzibacteriia bacterium
GGGCCAGCGGCAGGGCCGCTTCGAGGCCGCGGACAAGGGCACCCTGTTCCTGGACGAGGTGGGCGAGATGTCCCCGACCACCCAGGTCAAGCTGCTGCGGGTCCTGCAGGAGGGTGTGTTCGAGCGCCTGGGCGGCAACAGGCCCATCAGCTGCGATGTCAGGATCATCGCGGCGACCAACGCGAACCTGGAGGAAATGGTCCGGCAGGGAACCTTCCGCGAGGATCTGTACTACCGCCTGAACGTCATCAACATCGAGCTGCCGACCCTGCGCAGCCGGGTGGAGGACATCCCCCTGCTGGCCAGCTACTTCCTGCAGAACTTCAACCGCAAGAACGGCAAGGACATCTCGGGGTTCACCCCCGAGGCCATGGCTGCCCTGCAGGGCTATTCCTGGCCCGGCAACGTGCGCGAGCTGGAGAACGCGGTGGAGCGGGCCGTGGTGATGAGCAAGGAACAGCTCATCGACGTAAGCGTGCTGCCGGTGTCGGTGACCGACGGGCCCCAGCGGTTCGACCAGCTGGATATCCGCGTGGGCATGACCCTGCGGGATGCGGAGATGGCCCTGATCCAGGCCACCCTGGACAGCGTGGGCGGGGACAAGGAGACCGCGGCGAGGATCCTGGGCATCGCGGCCCGGACCATTTACCGCAAGCTCCAGTAGCCGTGCCGGGACGTGTGCCTCAGACGGTGGGCCGTCTTGCCCCGGCCGCGGCCCCCGGCTATATTCCCGGTCCGCGCGAGGGCGGACCGACCTGCGAGAGTGGCGGAACTGGCAGACGCGCAGGATTTAGGTTCCTGTGGGGCAACCCGTGGGGGTTCGAGTCCCCCCTCTCGCACCATCAGCGTGTCCGGCCGTGCGGGCTGGCCCGATCACCCTGCCGCCGCCTCAGGGCGCCGCGGCCATCATCAGGAGCAGGATCAACATGACTGCTGCCAACCAGGATCTCCGCCAGGGGATCAAGACCACCGTCGAATCCTCCGAGCCCTGGCAGAGGGTGGTCAAGGTGGAGATCAGCCGTGAGACCTTCGACCAGGCCTACGCCAAGCGGCTGAAGAAGGCCGTCAAGACCCACCAGAAGCCGGGCTTCCGCAAGGGCAAGACGCCCCGGGCCCTGGTGGAGAAGGAACTGGGCGGCATCCTGCGGGCCGAGACCATGGACGACCTGGTGCCCCAGGCCTGGATGGCCGCGCTGCTGGAGCACAAGCTGGCGGCCCTGACCGATCCGAAGCTCGAGAACCTGAAGTTCGATGAGGGCGAGCCCCTGACCTTCGACCTGGTGATCGAGGTGCGCCCCGACGTGACTGCGGCGGATTACGAGGGCATTCCGGTCAGCAAACGGGCGGTGGAGGTCACCGACAAGGAGGTCGACGAGGTGGTCGACCGCCTGCGCGAGAGCCGCGCCGAGTTCGTGGCGGTCGAGCGCCCCGCGGCCGAAGGGGACGAGATCACCCTGGATCTCGAGCCCCTGGACGACGCCCCGGAAGGAGAGTCCCCGGTGATCACCGACCAGAAGTTCGTCCTCGGCGCCGAGCATAACCTGCCGGCCTTCAACGAGAACCTGGCCGGGTGCGAGGCGGGCCAGGAGAAGGACGTGGTGGTGGATTACCCCGCGGACTTCCCCAACGAGAAGCTCCGGGGCCGCAGGGTGACCTTCCGCTGCCGCGTCAAGCAGGTGGCCGAGAAGAAGGTCCCGGAGGCCGACGACGCCTTCGCCGCCGGCCTGGGCGAGGACAAGACCATGGCTTCGCTGCGCGAGGAGATCCGCGCCGACCTGCAGAAGGAGGCCGAACGCAGGGTGGCCGCCGAAATGGATATGCAGGTCAGGGGGGAACTCGTGGCCCGCAACGATGTTTCATTGCCGCCGTCCATGGTCGAGCGTTACCTGAGGGCCGGCCTGGAGGACTTCCGGGCCCGCTACCAGCGCATGGGCGGGCAGCCGACCGGGAAGGACGAGCAGGAGTACATGGAGGCTTCCCGCCCCGCCGCGGAGAAGGAACTGAAGGCCATGCTGCTGCTCGAAGCGGTTCGCCGCCAGGAAGAGATCAAGGTCACCGACGAGGATGTCGATGAGAGGATCACGGAAATCGCCGCCGAAAACGGGTTCGATGTTGACCGCTACCGCGAATTCGTCAACAGTGGCGACGAAAAGGACAGGATCCGGTACGACCTGGCCGAGCGCAGGACCCTCGATTTCCTGCTCTCGCGGGCCGAGATCACCGAAGTGGCCGCCGACGCGGACATCGCCATCCCGTAAGGAGTACGCATGCTGGTTCCGATGGTAGTCGATCAGACGAGTCAGGGCGAACGCGCCTATGACATCTATTCCCGTCTGTTGAAGGATCGTATCGTCTTTCTCGGTTCCCCGGTGGACGACAACATCGCCAACCTGGTCATCGCCCAGATGCTGTTTTTGCAGGCCGAGGACCCGGAGCGCGACATCTACCTGTACATCAACAGCCCCGGCGGTTCGGTCACCGCGGGGCTGGCCATCTACGACACGATTCAGTACATTAGCAATGACGTGGTGACGATCTGCATGGGTCAGGCCGCCAGCATGGGCGCGGTCCTGCTGGCCGCCGGCGCC
>JALUJS010000449.1 GCA_027056825.1 Candidatus Krumholzibacteriia bacterium
ATCGCCAACACCTTTTACGGGAGATGCCATGACCTTTCCACGCACGCGCCCGCTCCTGTCGACGGCGCTGGTCTTCCTCCTGGTGTGCGCCGGCTGCCTGGGCCGGGGCGCCGACGGCGGCGCCCCTGACAGCACCACCGCCGTGACCGATTCCACCGCGGCCAAGAAGCAGAAAAAGCCCCGCAAGGAAAAATCCATCCGTGTCAACGTGGGAGCGGTGCGCCGGGGCAACCTCGTGCGGTCGGTCTTCGCCGACGGAGCCATCCGCACGCCGCGCTCGGTGGAGATCCGCACCAAGGTGGCCGGCGAGATCATCGCGGTGGAGGTGCGTGACGGCGACCATGTGCGCAAGGGACAGCTCCTGGCCCGCATCGACCCCCGCGAATACGAGATCGCCCTGCGGGAAAGCCGCTACAAGCATCTGCAGGCCCTCAGCCAGATGGCGGCCGAGGACGACACCTTCACCGTGAACTCCGGCGCCCTGCGCGATTTCGCCGCCCGGCGCGACGACCTCCGGAAGCTGCGCGCCGAGGGCACGCTCACCGAGGACGAATACGCCGCGCGCCTGCTGGCTTTGGAGATGGACGCCCTGGACCGGGGCGCCTTCCGGGACGCCGTGTTCGAGCAGCGCACCGGCCTGGCCGACGCCCGCATGGCCGAGGAGCGCGCCCGCCTGAACCTGGAATACACCGAGATCCGCGCCCCGTTCAGCGGCGTCGTGCAGGGGCTGGCCGTGGTGCGGGGCGAGATGGCCTCGGTGGGCCAGGCCGTCTGCACGGTCTACAACAACCGGCACCTGGAGGCCCGCGTGAACATCCTCGAGGACGACCTGCGGCACCTTGAGGAAGGCCGCCCGGTGCTGTTGGCCATCCCCGCCACCGGGGACACCCTCGAGGCCAAGCTGGACGTGATCAGCCCCGTGCTGGACCAGGCCACACGCACCTGCGAAGCCCTGATCCGCTTCGACAATCCCGACGAGCGGTACCGGCCGGGCATGTTCGTGAGGGCCCGCATCGCCGGGGCGGTCTACCCGGACCGCCTGCTGGTCCCCAAGGACGCCCTGCTGATCCGCGACGACCGGCCCCTGGTGTTCAAGGTGGACGGCGACCGCGCCCAGTGGCTGTACGTGGACACCGGCCTGCAGAACGAGGACTGGGTGGAGATCACCGGCGTCCACAGCGGCGGCTCCCTGGCCCCCGGAGACGAGGTGGTGGTGAGCGACCACCTGACCCTGGCCCACCAGGCCAAGATCAAGATCCGCAAGAGGATCCCGTCCCATGACCGCTGGAGCTTCGCCTTCGGCGACCCGGCCGCGGCCCCATGATCATCCAGACCGCCGTCCGGCGGCCAGTGGCCATCCTCATGCTGTTCGCCGGCCTGGTGATCATCGGGCTGAAGGCCCGTGAACGCCTGTCGGTCGACCTGCTGCCTGCCATCAACTACCCCAACCTGACGGTGATCACCAACTATGCCGACACGCCAGCGGACGATCTCACGCGGCTGGTGACCCGGCCCCTGGAGGAAGTGATCACGGGCCTGGCGGGCGTCCGCAGGGTCGTCAGCAAGACCCGCGAGGGCGTGTCCACCATCACCGTCCAGTACGAGTGGGGCACCGAGATGGACTTCGCCAACCTGCACCTGCGGGAGGCCATCGACCGGGTCTCGTACCGGGAGGATTTCCCGGAGGACGCCGACCGGCCCCTGATCCTGCGCTGGGATCCCGGCGCCCGGCCCATCTCCATCATGGTCCTGCACGGGGACGATCCCCTGAAGCAGATGACCGAGTTCGCGCGCGAGGTCGTCAAGCCGGCACTGGAACAGATCCACGGGATCAGCCAGGCCGAGGTGATCGGGGGGGCCGAACGCGAAATCCTCGTCCAACCGGATTTCGACAAGTTGCGGCTGTACGGCCTGACCATGGACGACCTGGCCACGGCCCTGCGCACGGCCAACGTGAGCTTTCCCGGCGGCCGCATCCGCAAGGGTCCCCTGCACCTGCCCCTGCGGATCCTGGGCGAGTTCGAGAACCTCGACGAGATCAGGAGCACGGAGATTCCCGCCGCCGGCACCGAGTTGGTCATCGGCGACATAGCGACGGTGATCGACGGCGTGCGCGACCCGGAGGGCTACACCCTCGACGCCGACCGCGAGGTCGTGTCCCTGCACCTGTACAAGGAGGTCGGGGCCAACACCATCGAGACCTCGGCCGAGGTGGACAAGGTCCTGGCCATCCTCTCGGACCAGTACCCCGATTTCGACTACTCCTTCATCTACCGCGACGCGGAGTTCGTCCGGGAAAGCTTCCAGGGCCTGCAGGACTCCCTGCTGTACGGCGCGGCCCTGGCCTTCCTGGTGCTCTTCGTCTTCCTGATGGACTGGCGCAGCCCCATCGTGGTGGGCCTGGCCATCCCCGTTTCCATCATCACCACCTTCGCCTTCCTGCACTTCGCCGGGGTGAGCCTGAACCTGATGTCCCTGGGCGGACTTTCCCTGGCCGCGGGCATGCTGGTGGACAACTCCATCGTGGTGATCGAGAACATCAACCGGCTTTTGCGGGAGCGCAGGGGCTCCGCGCCGGTGGGCGAACTGTGCGCGGCCGCCGCGGCCGAGGTCGCCGGGCCCGTGATCGCCGCCACCCTGACCACCGTCGCGGTGTTCTTTCCGGTGATCTACGTGCCGGGCATCGCCGGGGAGTTCTTCCGGGACCAGGCCCTGACCGTGACCATCAGCCTGGTGGTTTCGATCTTCGTGGCCCTGCTGCTGCAGCCCATGCTTTCGGCCCACATCCTGCGCGCTCCGTCCGAGCGCCCGGGGGTGATCTTCCGTCCCGTCGCCGCGGCCTTCGAGGCCCTCAGGCGGCGCTATCACGCGCTACTGGTGGCCGTGCTCGACCACAAGGCGGTCTTCCTGGCGCTGGTCGCCGTCCTGCTCGCGTTTTCGGCCTGGCTGGGTGCGAAGATGCCGTTCGCCTTCATGCCCCAACGCACGCGGGGCGACTTCACCCTGGCGCTGGAATTGCCCGCTGGCACGCCCCTGGAAGCCACCCGGGACCAGGCCGAGCGTTTGGCCGCCCTGCTGGCCCCCATGGACGAGGTCGCGGTGGTCTATTCCCAGGTGGGAGTCACCGAGAAGACCCTGGCCAGCCTCAAGGAATACAGCGCGCCCAACACCGCGCGCCTGCGGGTCATGCTGCGCCCCTCGCGTCACGGCAGGGATGATCTGGCCCGTGTCCGGGCCCGCCTGCAGCCGGCCCTGGACACCATGCAGGGGGTGACCTACGCCTACCGGGAGGAGGGCGTGGGACTGCGGGAGATCCTCTCCAGCGGCGAGGCCCCCTTCACCCTGTCCGTGGTGGCCGATAAGGGCGCCCAGGCCCTGCAGGTGGCCGAGGAGCTGTTGCCCCGCCTGCGGTCCATCCCCGGGCTCCAGGACGTCGAGATGGACAGGGTCCTGGGCAACCCCGCCGTCCAGGTCCGGATCGACCGCGAGCTGGCCCTGCGCTACGGACTGCAGCCCGATGTCCTGGCCCGCGAGCTGCGCAATCGCATCCAGGGCACCGTGGCCACCACCTACAACGAGATCGAGCAACGCATCGACATCGCCGTACGTCTGCCCCGGGCCGACCGCTACGACCTGGACAAGGTGCTGGCCTCGCCCATCCAGGTCACCGGGGGCAAGACCGTGCCCCTGGGTTCCTTCGTCATCCAGACCGTGGAAAAACCCGTGCGCGAGATCGTCCGGCGCGACCAGCGCCGGCAGATCACCCTGTCCTCGGACGTGCGCGACCGCAGCCTGGCCGCGGTCTGGGACGATGTCCACCGGGTGCTGGCGGACACGGAAGTGCCCGACGGGGTCTCCTTCGTCACCGGCGGCGAGCAGGAGGAGATCAACAACAGCTTCCGCGACCTGGGCTGGGCGCTGCTGCTGTCGGCCCTTCTGGTGTACATGATCCTGGCCGCCCAGTTCGAATCGTTCCTGGACCCGTTGATCATCTCGGCCGTGCTGCCGGTGGGCGTGGCCGGCGCCCTGGTCACCCTCGAGGTGACCGGCCAGACCCTGAACATCATCTCGCTCATCGGGATGATCGCCCTGCTGGGCATCGCGGTGAACGACGCCATCGTCAAGGTGGCCACCATCCGGCGCCTGCGCCGCGAAGAGGGCCTGCCCGGGCGCGAGGCCATCTACGCCGCCAGCGACCTGCGGCTGCGGCCCATTCTCATGACCACCCTGACCACCGTGCTGGCCATGGTCCCCATGGCCCTGGGCCTGGGCACGGGCGAACAGATGCAGCGCCCGCTGGCCATCACCATCATCGGCGGGCTGTCCCTGGCGACCCTGCTGACGCTGTTCCTGACGCCGGTGGTCTACGAGCTGATCCATCGCCGCACCGACCGGGAGTACGGCCCATGATCCGCTACGCGGTGGATCACCCGGTGACCACCTGGATGCTCTTCTGCGCCCTGATCGTCACCGGCCTGTACGCCCTGCCGCGCCTGAACATCGAGGCCATGCCGGAGACGGAGCTGCCCGAGCTGTCCATCGTCACCAGCTGGAACGGGGCCTCGCCCAGCGCCATCCAACGCTCGATCACCCTGCCGGTGGAGGGCGCCGTGGCGGCATGCCACGGGGTGGAAGACATCGACTCCAAGTCCCGGCACGGTCGCTCCACCGTGACCGTCAAGTACAAGCGGGGCACGGACATGGAATTCGCCCGGCTCGAATTATCCGAACAGCTGGGCGCCGTGCGCCGAAACCTACCCGCCCAGGCCTCGCAACCGGTGATCCAGCCTTTCGTCCCCCAGGAGCTGCGCACCGAGGACTTCTTCTCCGTGAGCCTGATCTCCTCCCTGCCCCTGAACGAACTGCGGGACAGGGCCGAGACCTGGCTGGTGCCCCGCTTTCTGTCCATTCCCGGCGTGGCCGACGCCGAGCTGCGGGGCGGCGCGCGCCCCCTGCTGCGCATCCTGCTCGACCTGGAGCGGCTCGAGCGATACGGCCTGACCGCCGACCAGGTGGCCACCCGCCTGGACGCGCTGGACGACATCATTCCCGCCGGCAGCATCCGACGCAGCGGCAACCAGCTGACCGTCAGCATCCGGGACTCGGTCTCCACCGCGCGCCTGGCCGGGTGCGAGCTGGCCAACCTGGGCGGCCGACCCATCCGCCTGCGCGACGTGGCCGTCCTCAAGCCGGACTTCGAGGACATCGCCTACTTCAGCCGCATCGACGGCCAGAACGTGGTGAGCCTGAACATCACCAAGCGCAGCGGTTACAACGCCATCGCCGTCAGCCGCCGGTTGCGCGCCGAGCTGCCCCGCGTCCAGGCCGCCTCCCCTTTCCCCGTCCGTTTCAGGATCGACCAGGACGAGGGCAAGGACCTTGAGGACAAGCTGCGCGAGCTGGTGTTCCGCTCCCTGGTCATTCTGGGCCTGCTGTTCCTCATGCTGGCCATCGCCCTGCGCCGGGTGTTGCTGACGGGAATCGTGATCTTCTCGATCCTGCTGGCCATCGTCATGTGCCTGTCGCTGTTCTATTTCCTGGGCGTTTCGGTGAACTTCATCACCATCAGCGGCCTGACCGTGAGCTTCGGCATGCTGCTGGACAACAGCATCCTGGTGCTGGACTCCATCCACCGGCGGTTGTCCGGAAAGAAACACCGCGACCCCAGACGCGCCCTGGTGAACGGCACCGGGGAGGTGGCCTTCCCCATCATGGCCACGACCCTGACCACGGTGGTGGCCTTCCTGTCGTTCATCTTCATGACCGAACGGCTTTCGCTGTTCTACCGACCCCTGGCCGTGAGCGTGGGCATCGCCATGCTGGCCTCCATCTTCGTGGCCTTCTGCTGGATTCCCGTGGCCCTGCGCGGCCCCGCAGCCACCGAAATGCGACACACCTCCGCCGGCGGCGACGAGTTCGGCCTGACGGGCTGGGCGCTGCTGTGGCGCTGGGCGCTGGCGGCGGTCTTCCTGGCCGCCGGCGCCGCCGCCGCGTCCCTGCTCATCAAGGGCGAGGCCTTCACCCGCACCCTGTTGCCCTGGATCGGCGGCACCGGCGCCCTGCTGGTCGCCGTCGGCGTTTTCGTGAGCTACGCCGAAGCCCTGACCCGCGCCAACCTGAAGGCATGGTACGTGCCCGCGGTGGTGGTGCTGGGGCTGTTCGTGGGGACCTTCTTCGTGTTCAGGGACAAGGTCCGCACCGGCGGATTCTGGCGTCCCCAGGTGAAGGAGCAGATCGTCGTCTACTGCGAGCGGCCCGTGGGCACCGACGTCAAGCTCAGCAGCGCCACCATCGGCCTGTTCGAACAGGAGGTCCTGCCGCTGCCCGCGGGCGTCACCATGCGCAGCGGCGCCTACGAGAACCGCGCCTGGATCAACATTGAGTTCGAGGACGACATGCTGGCCTCGATCTACCCGGAGCTGTACCGCAACAAGCTGATCACCCTGGCCGAGGAAATGGGCGGGATGTTCATCTGGATCAACGGCTTCGGTGATCCCTACATGAAGGGGGGCCGCGGCGGCGGCAACCCCAATTCCACCATCCGCCTGACCGGCTACAACAGCAAGGAGCTCAAGGCCCTGACCGACGGCGTCCTGGCCCGCCTGGCCCGCAACCGGCGCGTGCGCAATGCGCGCCTGACCAGCGGCGAACGCTTCGACCGCAACGCCACCGACGAGACGCTGGTGATCCTCGACCGCGACGCCCTGGCCCGCAACCGCGTGGGCATGGTCGAGATCATGGCCTACATCCGTCGCCTGCTGGGCGTCGAACAGCCGTGGCACATGGTCCTGGACGGTGAGGACCAGCGCCTGATGATGACCTTCGCCGACGCGGAGCAGATCCAGTACGACCAGATCCTGGACCGCACCCTGACCTCGGGCCGGGGCAAGAAGGTCCGCCTGGGCGAGCTGGTGCGCATCGAGCAGCGGCCCGAGGTCAGCTCCATCAACCGCCACGACCAGCGCTACAGCGTGCTGCTGTCCTGGGAATACATCGGCACCGACAGCATGCGGCGCCGGTTCATCCGGGACATCATCAAGGGCATCGATCTGCCTTACGGCTACACCGTCGAGGACATGAGCGGGCAGCAGATGACCGAGGAGGAAACCAACGAGTTGAAGCAGACGGTCTGGCTGACGCTGATCTTCATCGGCATGGCGCTGGCGGCCATGTTCGAGAGCTTCTTCCTGCCGGTGCTCGTGCTGCTGGCCGTTCCCATGGCCCTGGTGGGCGTGGCCGGCATCTTCTGGGGAACCGGCAGCGAGTTCGATTCCTCGGCCCGGATCGGCCTGATCCTCATGTTCGGCATCGTGGTCAACAACGCCATCCTGCTGGTCAACCGCTTCCGGCTGCAGGTCCGCGAGGCCGTGGCCGCGCGCGGCCTGGCCGCGGCGCAGGTGCCGGCCAAGAGACGCCTGGGCGGTTTCGACCTGTGGCGGCTGCCTGCGGACGAACGCCGCGGCATCCTCCGGGCGGCCATCACCTCGGGCGTGCGCATCCAGATGCGCTCGATCCTGCTGACCAGCGGCACCACCATCGCCGGCATGCTGCCCCTGCTCTACAAACAGGATCTGAGCGCCGGCAAGGATATCTGGATGAACCTGGCGCTGAGCACCATCGGGGGGTTGACCAGCAGCACCGTGCTGATCCTCGGCGGCATGCCCGTGTTCTACTGGATGTTCACCCGCTGGGGCTGGGGCCTGGCGCGTGGCTGGAACCGGATCCGGCGGGGCCGACGCGGCAACCCTGCCACGCCCGGAGATCTCGCCGCAGGCAGGAGTGTTTGAGGTGGGCGATCCGGTCCTATGGCGCCGCCGCCTGCACGCCTTGGCCGAACTCTCGGACCGGGAGGAGGCCACGGCGGCCTTCGTGGCCGGGGAGCTGGCCGCCTGCGGTCCCGATTTCCTGTGGACGGATCTGGGCGGCCACGGCGTGCTGGCCGGCTTCGGCGCCCCCGACGCCGGCGGTGATCCCTGCATCCTGCTGCGCGCCGAACTGGACGCCCTACCCATCGACGAGACCCTGGACATCGACCACGCCTCCTTCACCCCCGGCGTGTCCCACAAGTGCGGCCACGACGGGCACATGGCCATGCTGCTGGGCCTGGCCGGGAGGCTCCGGGACGAACCCCCGCGCAGGGGCCGCGTTCTGTTGCTGTTCCAGCCCGCCGAGGAGACGGGCCGGGGCGCGGCCGCCGTGCTGGCCGACGCCCGATGGTCCGGCCTGCGCTGCGACTGGGTCTTCGCCCTGCACAACCTGCCGGGCTATCCGGTCGGCGCCGTGGTCGCCGCGCCGGGTTCCTTCTGCGCGGCGAGCTGCGGACTGATCCTCTTCCTCGAGGGCGCCGTCAGCCACGCCGCCTATCCCGAACAGGGCCACAATCCCGGTCCGGCCATGGCCCGGCTGGTCC
>JALUJS010000450.1 GCA_027056825.1 Candidatus Krumholzibacteriia bacterium
ATCGCCGCAGTAGTCACCCGCGACCGCCGGGGCGATCCAGGCCGCGGCCCCGCCGTCAGGCGACCATTGCAGAGAGCCGATCCGGCCGCCGGGGACCCCCAGCAGGCGGCGGTCGCCCCCATCGGGATCCATGAGCCAGATCTCCGTCCCCTGGTCACCGTCGATCAGGTAGGAGATGGCGCTGCCGTCGGGCAGCCACCGGGCGCCGCGCCCACCGTCGGCGACAGCCAGCAGCAGCAGATCCCGCCCGGTGTCCAGGTCACGCACGAAGAGGGAGGATTCCCGGCGACCGGTCTTCTGGTTCCAGGTCCCGATGGTGTAGAGCAGCCTGCGGCCGGCGGAATCCAGGTCCGCCACGCCGGCGGTGCGCATGGTGAAGATGTCGTCGGGCGTCATGGCCCCGGCCCGGTCGTGGGGTAGCAGCAACCCCAGCAGCATAGCCAGCAGCAGCACGATCAGGGCGCGCACGTCCGCTTTCCTGTTCATGGCGCCTCCTCCAGGCTGAAGAAGAACAGGCCCGCGATGACATAGAAGCCGATGATCAGCAGGATGCGGATGACGATGGTCTCCCACGCCGAAAAATTACCCAGGGTGAGCAGGACCGAGGTCTGGCTGCCGAAGAAGATCCCGGCCGCGAAGATGAGCATGACCCGGGTGGTGGGCACCTTGAGCCGGGCGCCGCAGGACGGGCAGACCGCGCCCCACAGGGCGTGGTCGTGGCGCCCGGGCCCCAAGACCTGGCCCAGGGCTGGGCGCCATCCGATACGCGCGTGGCAGGCGGGGCAAACGGGTGTGTTCATGAAAACCTGACGGGGTTGCGGGTGAACGAGGCCAACGCCATGATTCAAACCCAAAGCCCCCCCGGAAACCAGTCCCAAATGTGACGGACACGCGCCGGGGGCCGTGCTAGGATGGTTCAGCAGGCGGCCTGCCCGCAGGGATGACGCGGCTCGGCCGCCCGGGGGAAGATGGCATGAAGATACGGAGATTCCCGCCTCCGCGGCCCGGGGCCACCCTGCCGGCGGCCCTGGTCTGCGTCCTGTGTCTGGCCGCGGGTTGCTCATTTTTGCGACCCGGCAAGGGCGGACCCGCGCACCCTGTGCAGGGACCCGGCGCCGAGGTTCCCGGCTGGCCCGGGCCGGAGGAAGCCGGCAGGACCCGCCCGGGCTGTTCCCCCTTCACCGCCGAGACCGTACCCGGCGGTTCCTTCGTGGTGGCGGTCACCGACAGCGTCCTGCCCCGTCACGCTCCCGTTCCCCACAACCGGTCCGAGCGCCTGGTCTTCGCCCAGCTCTACGAGACCCTGGTCCGGGTGGATTGCCGGGGCGACCTGCTGCCGGGTCTGGCCGACCATTGGTCCTGCACCCCTGACAGCTCCACCTGGGTGTTCTTCCTGCGGCCGGACGCGGTGTTCTGGGACGGCACCCGCGTGGACGCCCCCGCGGTCAAGGCAGCGTGGCAGCGCGCGCAACAGGGTTGTCCCGGCTCCGGGCCGCGGGATCCCTGGTCGTGGCTGGATCCGGGCGAGGCCACCGTCCGCGTGGTGGACGCCCTGCGCCTTTCCATCGCCCTGCCCGAGCCGCAGGAGGATTTCCCGCTCCTGCTGGCCCATCCCGCCTTCGCCGTGGCCGCCCGGCGCCCCGGTTGGACGTGGCCCGTGGGCAGCGGTCCGGCGCGCCTGGGGCCGGAGGCGGCCCTGCCTTTGCCGGACCTGCGCTACCGTCCCAACAGCCACCATCCCCGGCCGGCTCGCTGGCGGGAGCTGACCCTGCGGGTGCTGCCGACCGCCGACGCACGCGACCTGGCCGACGCCCATTGGGACCTGCTGCCGGTCCAGACCCTGCAGGACTCCCTGTTCTACGCCGCGGTGCCCGGCCTGGAGGTCCACGCCCTGCCCGACACCCGGACCTACGTCCTGGTCCGCCCACCCGCCTGGCGGTCTCCCGGACCGGGCGATCCTCTCGGCGCCATCGATGTCCCGGCGGCCGGTCGGGCCGTAGCGGCCACCAACCTCAAGCCCTGGCCATCGCTGGTGATCCCCGGCGGGATCAGCGGCCGCTGCCCCCAGCTGCATGGACCCGCGTATGCCGCCACGGCCGCCCCCCTGGCCTGGGGACTGGACGAGTTGCAGCTCGGGGAGGACGCGCTGGTGTACCGGGCCGGCGACCCCGCGGCCCGGCAGCTTGCGGAATTCACCGCCGCCCGCGGCAGCAAAGCCCTGCGCCTGGTCCCCCTGGACCCCGCGCCCCTGCGCTTCGTCCTGCAGTGGCAGATGGCCGCCGCCGGTATCCTGACCGTGGACCAGGCCTATCCCAGCGGCTGTCTGCAGATGGCGTCGTTGCTCAGCAGCTTCAGCTGGTTGCGCGCCGATGACACGGCGCCCCCGGAGACCCTGGCCGCCGCCTCCGGACCCCATGGCGCTTCCGGGCCCGTCCTGGCCGCGGACACCGCGCGCTGCCTCGGCGCGGCCCACACGTGGCTGGCCGCCCGCGCGCACCTGGGCGGCGTGACCCTCGCCTTCGACGGCACGCCCCTGCTGGGGGGCCTGGGGGTCGTCCCGGCCGACCTCTCCGGCGCCCACCGGGACCGGATTCCATGAAGCTCCGGCACCGGGTGACCCTGCTGGCCGTCCTGATGGCCACCGTGCCGGTGGCCGTGGTGATCCTGTTGACCGGCAGGGAAATCGGCCACCGGTTCCAGGAGCGGGACGACGCCCTGGTGGCCTCGCGCATGCGCTCCGCCCTGGCGGACCTGGACCTGCGTGACCGCAACCTGGCGGTGGTCCTGGACGCCCTGGCCGACGCCATGCGTGCGGACAACCGCCTCCGCCTGGCCCTGTCCGGAATCGGTCCCGGCGAGCGCAGCTACCTGACCGACTACGCTCCTCGCCAGGCGTCCCTCATGCGGCTGGACCTGCTGTGGATCCTGGACCGGGAAGGCGAACTGGTCAGCGCGGCCCCCTTGTCCGGCGCCCGCGGCCTGGCCATGGCCCGCCTGCCGGGCCTGCTGGCCCACGCCGGGGGCAAGGCCCTCGTCGAGGCCCGCAGCGCGGACGGTTCCTGCCTCTGTTTGACCCGCACCAGGCCCCTGACCCTGGGTGCCCACGCCCTCGACCTGGTGGGCGGCACGAAACTGGACCGCGCCCTGCTGGAGGGCTGGCGCCAGCGCAGCGGCCTGGACGCGGCGGTGGTCTGGCCCGGCGGCGCGGTGGCCGCCACCGACCGGTTCGAGCAACTCTGCCGCCGCCTGAAGGACCAGGAGCGCATCGTCTACCACCTGCAGCGCTCCGGTGCAGTGGTGCACCGCCAGGCCCTGACGGCCGTCACCGCCGACACCCTGGCCACCGCCTGGCTGATCATCGCCTCGGACCGGACGGACGCCCGGCGTTTCATCGCCTCCCTGCGCACGATGCTGTGGGTCCTGATGATCCTGGCCGCGGCCGGCGCGGCGGGCCTCGCCGTCTGGATGACCCGGCGTCTGACCCGTCCGCTGTCCGAGCTGGCGGCCCGCACCGCCACCGTGGACCTGGACCGCCTGGACGTGGACTTCGGCAGCGACCGCCGGGACGAGGTCGGTGACCTGGCTCGCCTGCTGGGCGACATGACCCGCCGCCTGCGGCAAAGCGTCGTCAACCTGCGCGCCGCCGAGCAGCGCGCCACCCTCGGCGAGGTGGCCCGCCAGGTCAACCACGACATCCGCAACGGCATCGCTCCCCTGCGGCACGTCCTGCGCCATCTGCGCCAGACCGCCGACGAGGACCCCGAGGCCCTGCCCCGGATCTTCGCCGAGCGCTGGCCCCACCTGGAAGAGGGGCTCGGCTACCTGCAGGAGCTGGCCGATCGCTACGCCAGGTTGACGCCGTCGGCCTCGTTGCGGCCCTGCCACCTGGACCGGGCCGCCCAGGATGTGGTGCGCGACCTGCAGCCGGACTCCGCCGCCGGCGCGGTGGTCCTGGACAACCGCGTGCCCGGCACCCTGCCGCCGGTCATGGCCGACCCGGTGGCCCTGCGGCGCATCTTCACCAACCTGGTCCGCAACGCCCTGGAGAGCCTGCCGCCGGAAGGCGGGCGCGTCACCATCGACGGGACCGTGGGCGAGGACCCGGACCTGGAGGAACCCCGGCTGCTGATCAGCGTATCGGATAACGGCTGCGGGATCGCCCCCGAGGACCGGGCACGCATCTTCGAGGACTTCTTCACCACCCGGGAGTCGGGCACCGGCCTGGGTCTGAGCAACGTGCGCCGCCTGGTCGGGGACCTGGGCGGGCGCATCACCGTGCAAAGCGAGCCGGGCCGGGGCAGCACCTTCATCATCTCCCTGCCCCTGGCCGACGGAGAGGGATCCGTGTCATGACCCTTGTGCTGATCATCGATGACCTGGCGGCCATGCGCGAGCAGTACGCCTACGACCTGCAGCGGCTGGGCGGTTTCCGGACCCTGACCGCCGACGGCGGCGGCGCGGGCCTGTCCGTGCTGGAGACCGAGCCGGTGGACTGCGTCCTGCTGGATCTGGAGATGCCGGGGGTGGACGGGTTCGAGGTCCTGGCCACCATGAAGAAGAAACACCTGGACATCCCGGTGGTCGTCTACACCGGCACGGGCAACTACCGGCGCTGCGTGCGCGCGGTCAAGCTGGGCGCCTACGGGTTCCTGGCCAAGGACGAGCCCATGGAGCGGGTGGTCCACGAGATCGAGAACGCGGTGGCGTGGTCGCGCATGCGCAGCGAGCTGGGCCGCCTGCGCCGGGAGGCCGGACACACCGGGACCTTCCTGGGCGAGAGCCCGGCGGCGGTGGCCCTGCGGGAGCAGATCACGCGCCTGGCGGCCATCCCCAGCTCCGTCCTGGTCACCGGCGAGAGCGGCAGCGGCAAGGAGCTGGCCGCCCGCGGCCTGCACGAGGCCGGTCCCCGGGCCCGCGGACCCTTCATCGCCGTCAACTGCGCCGCCCTGCCCGAGACCATGTTCGAGAGCGAGCTGTTCGGCCACGAACGCGGCGCCTACACCGGCGCCGACAGGGCGCGGCGCGGCGCCTTCGAGACCGCCCACGGCGGCACCCTCTTCCTGGACGAGATCGGCGAGACGCCGCTGCCCCTGCAGGCCAAGCTGCTGCGGGTCCTGGAAACCGGGACCGTCACCAGGCTCGGTTCCCACCAGCCGGTAAGCGTGGATGTGCGGGTGGTCGCGGCCACCAACCGCGACCTGGAAGCCGAGGTCGCGGCCGGCCGCTTCCGGCAGGACCTCCTGTACCGGCTCAACATCCACGCCCTGCGCGTGCCGCCCCTGCGCGAGCGGCTGGGCGACGTGCCCCTGCTCGCGGAGCATTTCCTGCAGCTGGTGTGCGAAAAGTTCGGGATTCCCCCACGCCGGTTCACTCCGCAGGCCCTGGCCGCCCTGCAGGCCCACGACTGGGCGCGCAACAACGTGCGGGAACTGCGCAACACCGTCGAGCGCATGGTCATCGCCGTGGACGGTCCGGTGCTGGACGCCGACGCCGTGCCCGCCGATATCCGGTCCGGAGCCCCTGGTGGTCCGGACCCCGCCGGCGTCCCGGCGCGCCCCCAGCCCGCAGGAACGCTGAAAGAGTTGAAGCAGCAGGCCGAACGCGGGATCATCCTGGCCGCCCTGGAACGCAACCGGTGGCACATCACCAACACCGCGCGCGAGCTGGGCCTGGCCGACCACAGCAGCCTGCTGAAGATCATGCGGCGGCACGGGATCAGGAAATGACGCCCTGGCTGGTCCCCGGCCTTCACCCCATCGAGGTTACCGTGATCATGAAAATCCGGAAAATTCGCCTGCGCACGAGCACCGCGGCCCTCGCCGCCTTCCTCGCCCTCATTCTGAACATCATCCTGGCGGCCGCCCCTTGCGCCGTCGGCGGGACGCCCTTTCCCGACTACCGCACCGCAAGCTGGTTCCTGCCCTACGGTCCCGGTGTAACCGGAGGCCCCGCGGCGGGCCTGTTCAATCCCGGCGCCTTCGGGATCACCCCGCGCGCCGGCTCGGACCTGTGGTACCGGCGCGACACCGTCGCGGACCTGGACAGCTACGGTTTCGCCGTGGGGCGCACCCTGAACTTCGCGGTCACGGGCAGCGAGTTTGTGACCGGGTCCGGAACCGGACGCGTCTGGGACTACCAGCTCGGCCTGGCAGGCGGCGACGCGGGCCGGAGCTTCGGCGTGGCCTACCGCTGGGCCGGCGGCGACACCGGCGGCAGTCCACGGCAAAACAGCGTGATCCTGGGCTCGGTGGCCCGCAACCGCTGGCTGAGCTTCGGCGCTTCCTCGGCCTTCAGCCTGCAGTCCGGCGCCGCCCAGTACGTTTTCGACCTGGGCCTGCGTCCGTTGGGCGGCTCGTGGCTGACCCTCAGCGGGGACTACACCCTGGACGACGGGGAAACCTTCCTGCAGGACGGCACCTGGGGCGCCGGCCTCGAATTGCGGCCGCTGCGGGGGGTGAGCCTGGGCGTCCGCGCCCGCGAGCGCGCCGGCGGCGACGTGGACCTGGTGGCGGTGGCCGGGGTGACGGTGGGCCGTACGGGGTTCTGGGGTTTGCCCGGCTTCGACCGCAACGGCGACGCCCTGGGCACGGGCTGGCTGGTCCGCTCCGATCCTCCGCGCGCCGCCGTGGATCCGCGCGTGATACCCCTGCGCAAGGGGCCCTGGTACCGGACCCTGGACCTCGAGCACAAGGTCCTCAGCTACCAGAAATACCGCCTCTTCGACGACCGGCACCTGCCCTGGCTGGACCTCCTGCCCCGGCTGGAAGCCATGCGCGACGATCCCCGCCTGGACATCGTGGCGGTGAACCTGTCCGGCTTTTCCGGCCGGCCCTCCCTGCTCTGGGAACTGCGTAAACTGCTGGACGAGATCCGGGCCTCCGGCAAGACCGTCCTGATCCACGCCGACCGCCTCAGCGCGGGCACCCTGTACGTGGCCAGCGCCGCGGACCGGCTGAGCCTCGACCCCCAGGGCCGGATCGTCATTCCCGGCGTGGCCCTCTCGCGCAGCTACCTCAAGGGCACCCTCGAGAAGCTGGGTCTGGGCTTCCAGGCCCACCGCTACCTCAAGTACAAGAGCGCGGCCGAGACCCTCAGCCGCGACCACATGTCCGCGGCGGACCGCGAGCAGCGCGACCGCATCGTGGAGGTGGCCTACGACACCTGGCGCAAGGGCATCGCCGCCGGGCGCGGCCTGGCGACCGCCTCCTTCGACTCCCTGGTGGACCGGCAGGCCTGGTTGACCGCCCCCGAGGCCCTGGCCGCCGGCCTGGTGGACACCCTCGGCCGCTGGGACGACCTGGTGGACGGGCTCGAAAGGGTGCGTGGCGCCCGGCCCGTGCCCGCCGACGCCGTGGCCGCCATGGCCGGCCGGGACGACTGGGGCCGCCCGGTGCGCATCCCGGTGGTCTACACCGTAGGCGCCTGCGCCATGGACGAGGGCATCAAGGGCCGCGCCACCAGCAGGTACCTGCGCTCGCTCATCCACGATCCCGAGGTCAAGGCCGTGGTCCTGCGCGTGGACTCCCCCGGCGGCGAACCGCTGCCCAGCGATCTGATCGCCGGCGCGGTGGCCGACCTGCGCAAGGCCGGCAAGCCGGTGGTCGTCAGCCAGGGCGATGTGGCCGCCAGCGGCGGCTACTGGCTCAGCATGAACGGATCGGAGATCCTCACCACGCCGCTTACGGTCACCGGCTCCATCGGCGTGATCAGCGGCTGGCTGTGGGACGACGGCTTCGCCGCCAAGCTGGGCGTGACCGCCGACGAGGTCCACCGGGGCGCCCACGCCGACCTGTTCGCACCCGTCTCCATTCCCCTGCTGGGGAACATTCCCCGTCGCCCCATGAACGAGGACGAGCTGGGCCGCATGCGCGAGCTGATCATGGGCATGTACGAGGATTTCACCGCCCGCGTGGCCAGCGGCCGCGGCCTGGACCAGGCCCGGGTGGACTCGGTGGCCCAGGGCCGGGTGTGGATGGGACAGGACGCTCTCGCGCGCGGGCTGTGCGACCGGGTCGGCGGCCTGTCCGACGCCGTCCGCCGGGCCCGCGCCCTGGCCGGCATCCCCGAGGGCCGTCCGGTGGAGCTGGTCGAGTACCCGCGGCGCCCCCTGGTCAGGATGCCCTCGGTCCTGCCCCGCGTCCCCTCGCTGTTCGGGCTGGAAAAGCTGCTGGAACACCCCGCCGCGCAACCGGCCACAGTGACGGACGAACCCGAAACACCCGCCGGTCCCCTGGACGGCCTGCCCTTGTTGCAGCGGGAATTCCTGCGGGCGGTGGCCGCGGCCCCGGGCCAGCCGCTGGTGCTGACGGATCCGGACCTGCTGCCGGTGGCCTGGCAGGATCCGCGATAACAGACCCCATGTGTCCATTGGGACACAAG
>JALUJS010000451.1 GCA_027056825.1 Candidatus Krumholzibacteriia bacterium
CTTCCAGGACGCTGTTCTTGGCCATACCCACCAGATACTGCACTTCTGCGGTATCCAGATAGTCCAGGACTTCAGGGCAGCAGAACCCGCCGTCGAGGCGGACCCTGATCACCGCGTCAGGAAAGGCCCCACGCACGGCCGGGATCAGGCGCTTCAAAAGAGATACCGTGCCGATCTTGGGGTGGGCGGTGCCCGACCGGAGCACCGCCGCCAGCAGATGCTGGTCCTGCTCGTCATCGAACGAAACGAACGCCAGCATGGGTAGGTAACACCAGTGGCCGTAATGGCCGTTGAACAGGGATAGCTGTTGCTGGCCATGGCAGGGGTCATCGGTGGGGTCGAGATCCAGGGTCACCAGTTTGCACCCCTTGCGGCGCAGGCGGTGTTTGTGGGTGGCAAGCACGGTATCGGCCAGGGCCTGGCCCATACGGTACAGGTCGATGCGGCGGCGCTGATTCTCGAACCGGCTCAAGGTGGGCTGGCTGGCAAGGTCATCCCCGTCGACCGGGTTGCGGTCCAGCAGCAGCTTATGCATGGGATCGGTGTTCAGGTGGGCGACATCGTTGGTATCGCCGTAGCCGCAGCAGATGCCGAAGATGCGCTGGCGCAGCATGTCACCCAGGGTGTGGCGGACCTTCCCGGGCTCACGGGGATCGGTCAAGACGGCAGCCAACCGCTGGGTCAGGCCGATCTGGTCGTCGACGGCCTTCAGCAACAGGGCGCCCCCGTCGCTGGTGACTTCGGGCTCGTCGAAGGCGATTTCGCACCGCTTGGAAATGAGGGCTGGAAAAAGAACAGACTGTTTTGTAGGATGGGGCATGATGAAAGTCCTTTTTGGCGGCCTAAGTTGTTGGTGGTACAACCACTTTAGCCGACCAGGGGACTTTCGTCATTTAAAGATTCATGAATAATGCGGGTTAACGAAGGGAAGGATGCGTATGATTAAGCGCATGTCGTTCGCGTTGCTCGTTTTGCTCGTCGCAACTTCCGCGTTTGCCCAGCCGAACCCTCAATTGACTGTCAATCTTGCGGGTCATGGCAGCTGGCTTTTCACCCAGCCCGAAAGTGATTTTGTTGTCGTGCAACATGCGAGCGGTATTCCGATCGAGTTCACCTGGGAAGCGGACTCCAGTGCGTATGGCGGCGCCATTGCCGGATACCGCTATGGGTGGGATGTCGTTGATCCCGGCGACCCATGGGACCCCGGTTGGGCTACCTCCGGTTTCGTACGCGACCTGCTTGCCGCTGATCCGGTTGTTTTTTCGTCAGGGGTTCACACTTTCCATGTTGCGGTGATCGACCAGGCGGGGGCCACCACTCTGGGCGCTTTCCTCCTGGATGTCACGAGTCCCGTGGCATCCCGCACAAAGAGTTGGGGCGAGTTGAAGTCGATCTATCGCTGAACCTGACCGGCTGAATCACTCTTGGGGGAAAAGGAACAACTACCGTTCGCAGCTTTTGGGGTCGTATATCATCAGGGTTGGAGCATGGCGAAAAACCGCCCCACCAGGTTGCCGAGAACGGCCCGGCGATACTCCGCGCCGGCTCGCACATCGTCGATGGGCTCGACCTCCCCCGCGGCGAGGCGCCTGGCTTCCTCGACCAGGCCGACGTGGTCGAGGCTGCGGCCTTCAAGGTAATCCATGGCCTTTTGCAAGGTCACAATGGTCGGCCCCACGCTTCCGGCGACCAGGCGCACGTGCGCCAGGCGGCGGGAGCCGTCGACCTGGGCGCAGGCGGCCAGGTTGACCCGCGCGATGGACTGGGCGCGGCGGGTGCCCGCCTTGAAGAACGCCTGGCGCAAGCCCGCGGCGGGCCGCGCCAACTCCACGGCGGTGACCAGTTCATCCGGCCGGCGGTCCGGATCGCGGTAGCCCCGGTAAAAATTCGCGACCGGAACGCGGCGCTCGCCACGGGCCGAAGCCAGCACGACCACTCCGTCCAGGGCCGCCAGCGCCGGCACGAGATCGGCGCCCGGCGAAGCATTCACGAGGTTACCGCCGACGGTACCCATGTTCTGCACCGCGGGCGCGCCCACCAGGCGCGCGGCCTCGGCCAGGGCGGGCCAGTGCGTGGTCACTTCCGTGGTGTTAAGAAGTTCCGCATAACAGGTGGCCGCGCCGATGGAGACCCCCCGGGGGGTCATGGTGATCCCCGTGATCGCCTCCAGGCGGGAGACATCCAAAACCTTGTCGGGCAGCGGCATACCGGCATGGAAGGCCGCCATCAGGTCGGTGCCGCCGGCGAATATCCGGCAAGGCTCGCTGTCCAATATTGTCAGCGCTTCTGTTACGGAGTTCGGGATAAGAACCTGCACCGCATCGTCCGGCGCGGGTACGGGCGGGCCTGTATCCAGGGCGGGCGCTTCCGCCCTGGCCGCCGGTTGGCCCGCCGCGCGGCTCACCGCCTCGACCACGCGGCCGTAGCCGGTGCATCGGCACAGGTTTCCCGCCAGCCCGGCGCGGATCTCGCGCGCACTGGGCGCGGGCTTGAGGTCCAGCAGCGCCCGCGAGGCCATCACCAGGCCCGGCGTGCAGAACCCGCACTGCACCGCGCCGCTCTCGACGAAGGCGGTCTGCACGGGGTCGGGCGCCTCGGGCGCGCCCAGCCCCTCGATGGTGGTGATGCTGCGGCCGTGCGCCTGGAACGCCGGCATCTGGCAGGCGTTGACCAGCCGGCCGTCCACATGCACGGCGCAGGCGCCGCACTCGCCCTCGCCGCAACCTTCCTTGGTTCCGGTCAGGCCCAGGTCCTCCCGCAGCACATCCAGCAGGCGGCGCAGGGGTTGCACATCCAGCTCACGGCGCGCGCCGTTGACCATGCAGACGATCTTCACGGCCGCCCCTCCCGGTCGGACTTCTGCAACACAGCCAGCAGGCTGTCCGGCGTCATGGGAATGGCGTCGGGCGCCGCGCCCAGAGCGTGTTCCACCGCCGCGGCCAGCGCGGGCGCGCCGCCGTTCATGGGCAGCTCGCCCAGGCCCTTGGCGCCGTACGCGCCGCGCGGCGAGGGTTCCTCCGCCAGCTCCACGGTGAACTCCGGCGCGTCCAGGCAGGTGGGGATGATGTAGGTGGCCAGGCGGTCGTTGAGGTAGCGGCCGCCGTCGAGCCTGATCTCTTCCAGATAGCCCCAGGCGAGGCTCTGCGCCAGACCGCCCTCGATCTGCCCCACGCACAGCACCGGGTTGATGGCCTTGCCGATCTCAGCCACCGCCGTCACCCGGCCGGGCCGGATCTCCAGGGTGTCCATATCCACCTCGGTTTCGACCACCGTGGCCATCCACGCGTAGCCCGGATAGGCGTCGCCGTGATGGTGTTCCTGGTCCCAGCGGATGTCCGGGTCCGGCTGGTAGCGGCCCTCGCCCGTCAGGGGTTCGCCCGCGGCCGCCCGCGCCGACCACACGGCGCGGGGGTCGGAACCGTGCTCGCGGGCCTGTTCCACCAGGTCCCGGCAGGCGTCCACCAGCACCCGGCCCACCACCATGGTGGTGCGCGAGGCCACCGTGGGGCCGCTGTCGGGCACCGCCGAGGTGTCGGGCTGGTGGTAGCGCACCGCCTCCAGGGGCAGATCCAGGGCCTCGGCCGCGATGGCCGGCAACACGGTCTCGGCGCCCTGGCCCATCTCCACGCTGCTGCACAGGACGGTCACCGCACCGTCGGCCTCGCCGCGCACGTGGACCACCGTGGCGATCCGGTCCTCGCCGTCGCCGGTGAACCCCGCCCCGTGATGGATCAAGGATACCCCGATGCCGCGGCGCAACGGGTCGCCGCGCCCGGCCGCCTCGGCGTTGGCCTCATCCAGCTCCGCCCGCCGCCGCTGGTAATCCGACAACTCCACCGCCCGTTCCAGAACCAGCGAACCGGCGGCCCCGCCCTCGGGCAGGACCTGGCCGTGGGGCAGCACATCGCCGGCTTTCAGGACGAGTCGGCGGCGCAACGCCAGGGGCCCGGTGCCCAGCTCCCGCGCCAGGCGGTCCAGGTGCCGCTCGGCCGCGAAGATGCTCTGGGGCACGCCGAAGCCGCGGAACGCGCCGTTGGGCGGGGTGTTGGTGGCCACGGCCCGACCACGAATCCGCACCAGCGGCAGCCGGTACGATCCGGCCGCGTGCAGGATGGCCCGCGAGAGCACCACGGGGCTCAAGGTGGTGAACGCCCCGGCGTCCAGCACCACATCGATGTCCACCGCCAGCAGGGAACCGTCGGCGGCCATGGCCGTGCGGTGCCGCGTGCGCGAGGGGTGGCGCTTGGTGGAGGCGATGATGTCCTCGTGGCGGTCGTAGAGCATGGCCACGGGATGGCCGCCGGCCAGCGCCAACACCGCCGCCTGCAGGGCCAGCACCGAGGGATAATCCTCCTTGCCACCGAAGGCCCCCCCGGTGGGCGTCTGCCGCACCACCAGCTTGTCGCGCTCCATACCCAGCCCCCGCGCCAAGGCGTTGAGCACATAGAACGGGCACTGCAGCGAGCCGGCAATCTCCACCCCGCCGTCGGGGCGCGGCACAGCCACCACGCCCTGCGGTTCGAGGTAGATGTGTTCCTGGTAGCCGGTGCGGTATTCGCCCTCAATGATGCGGTCGGCCCCGGCGAAGGCGGCCTCGAACGCGGCCATGTCCGGGGGCGCGATGGTGTAGTCGGCGATGAGATTGTCCTCGCCCCAGATCACCGTCCCGGCACCCAGGGCATCGGTGATCGAAAGCACCGGCGGCAGCTCTTCGATCACCGGATGCAGCGCCGTCAGCGCCGCGGTCAGCGTCGCGCGGTCAGGAGCGGCCACCAGGGCCACAGCCTGCCCGACGAACGCCACCTCGCCGTCGGCCAGCAGGGGCAGGTCCTCGCGGATCATGGCCACGGTGTTGGGACCGGGCAGGTCTGCGGCGGTGATCACCACGACCTGCGACCAGTCGAACCCCGCGTCGCGTTCGATGCGCAGCAGGCGGCCGCGAGCAACCGGCGAGCGCAGCACCCCGCCGCACCAGGCGCCGTCACGCGGGATGTCCGCCAGAAACCGCGTCCGGCCGGTGACCTTGTCCCAGGCGTCGCGCCGCTGCAGGGGTTTGCCGACAACCTTCATGTCACGCGTCCCGGTCCCCGCGCAGGGCCATCAGCACCTTCTCCGGCGTCAGGGGCAGATCGCGCACACGCACGCCCACGGCGTTGAACACCGCGTTGGCGATGGCCGCCGGCGGCGTGTCGATGCCGATCTCTCCCACCGACTTGGCGCCGAACGGGCCGCTGGGCTCGTGGCTTTCGACCAGCTCGACAGTGATCCGCGGCACATCCTGCCGGCCGGGGATCTTGTAGGTCATCATGTCGCCGGTCTGCAGGCGTCCCCGCTTGCCGTAGCGCACATCCTCGGTCAGGGCCATGCCGATGCCCTGCACCAGGCCGCCCTCGACCTGCACCCGGGCCAGGTTGGGGTTGATGGCCTGTCCGCAGTCCACCACCGCCACATAGTCGACCAGGTCGACCTTGCCCGTGCCCGTATCAACCTCGACTTCCGCGAACGCGGCCATGTACGGCGGGGGCGATTGCTCGCACAGGTGGCTGCCGGTGGTGCAAAGCTGCTTCTGGTTCTGGTTGTAGAGCAGGCGCGTGGACAGGTCCTCCAGGCTGATGGACCCGTCGGGCCCACGCACCTCGGCGCCGTCGAACACGGCCTGGCCGGGGTCGCAACCCAGCATGGCCGCGCCCTCGGCTGTCAGCGCGGCGCGCATCTTTTCGGCCGCCTTGCGCACCGCGTGGCCGGACACATAGGTCGTGCTGGAGGCGTAGGCGCCGGTGTCGAACGGCGTGCGGTCGGTGTCCGAGGAGTAGACCTTGATCAGGTCGGTGGATACGCCCAGGGTCTCGGCCGCGATCTGGGCCAGGATGGTGTCGCTGCCGGTGCCCAGGTCGGTGGCGCCGATCAGCAGGTTGAACGAGCCGAAGTCGTTGAGCTTCAGGGTGGCCGCAGCCATATCGATGCCGGGAATGCCCGAGCCCTGCATGGCCAGGGCCATGCCCACCCCGCGCACCCGGCCCGGGGCGACCTCGCGCCGGGGATACTTGTCCGCCCAGCCGATCAGCTCCATTCCGCGATCGATGCACTCGGGCAGCTTGCAGCTGTCGATGGTCTGGGCCACGCCCTCGGTGCCTTCGCCCATGATGGCGAAGATGGGCGAGGTCTCGCCCTCGGCGATCATGTTGACGCGCCGCAGCTCCACCGGGTCCAGGTCCAGCTCCACCGCCAGCTCGGCCAGGGCGGACTCCAGGGCGAAGTTGCCCTGGATGGCGCCGTAGCCGCGGAACGCCCCGCCGGGGGGGTGGTTGGTGTAGACCGTCTTGCCGCCGAAGCGCACGGCCTCGACCTTGTTGTACAGCGGCAGGGTCTTGGCGCCGGCGACCATGAACACCGTCAGGGCGTGCTCGCCGTAGGCGCCGGTGTCCGACAGGGCGCGCATGTCGATGGCGCGCAGGCGGCCGTCGCGGTGGGCGGCCAGGGTGATGTCCATGCGCATGGGATGCCGGGTGTTGGTGGCGCTGAAGACCTCGCGGCGCGAGTACACCATCTTCGCCGCCTTGCCCGTACGCAGGGTGACCAGGCCGCACAGCAGTTCGCCGTGGATCATCTGCTTACCGCCGAACCCGCCGCCGATGCGGGGCTTGTTCACGCGGATCCCGCTGACGGGGATGTCCAGGGCGCGGGCCATGATGCGGCGCACGTGCCACGGCGTCTGGGTCGAGCTGATCACGTTCAGCCGGTCGTGCAGGTCCAGCCAGGTGGCGCAGGCCATGGGCTCCAGTGCCACGTGCTGCTGGGCCTGGGTGTAGTAGGTGCGGCGCAGCACGACCTCGGACTCCGCCACGACCTGGTCCACGTCCCCCACGTGCATCTCGTAGGCGCTGGCGATGTTCCGCTGCGGCTCGAACCCGATGGGGAAGTTCTCGTGCGCCTCCGGTTCGGGGTGCAGCACCGACGCGTGACCCTCGGCCTGCTCGAAATCCAGCACCGGCTCGAGCACCTCGTAGTCCACCACCAGGGCGTCCAACGCCAACTGCGCCGTCTGCAAGCTGTCAGCGGCCACCACCGCGACCTCGTCGCCGATGTGCCGCACGAACTCGTCGAGGATGAAGCGGTCGCGCGGCGAGGGCTCGGGGTGCCCCTGGCCCGCGCGGGTCACCGCCACCCGCGGCACGTCCTGCCAGGTCAGCACGCAGGCCACCCCGGGAATGGCCTCGGCGGCGGCCGTCTCGATGCTGCGGATGCGCGCGAAGGCGTGGGGGCTGCGCAGGGCCTTGACCACCAGCGCCTCGCGGGGGGCCAGGTCGTCGGCGTACGCGGGCCGGCCCATGGCCAGGCCCACCCCGTCGATCTTGGGCAGGGATTTGCCGACCTCGTTCATGACTCACCCCCGAGGTATTTCCTGATGGCGCGCGTCTGGCTCGCGTATCCGCTGCACCGGCACATGTTGCCCGCCAGGTAGGAGGCGATCTCCCGGTCGTCCGGCTGGTCCAGTTCCTTTTCCATGGCCACCAGCGACATGACCAGGCCCGGCGCGCAGTAGCCGCACTGGTCGGCTCCCTCGTCAGCCAGGGCCTCGCCGATGGCGCGGGCCTTCGCGGGCACGCCCTCCACCGTCAGCACCGCGTGGCCGTCCACCCGGCCCGCGGGCACCGCGCACGAGGGCACCGGCTTGCCGTCCAGCAGCACCGTGCACACGCCGCACGAGGCGGTGTCGCAGCCCTCCTTGACCCCGGTCAGCCCGTGCCGCCGCAGGGCGTGCAGCAGGGTCTCGACCGGGTCGATCTCCCAGGTCGTGGTCTTGCCGTTGAGTTCGAAGGTGATCGTCACGCCAGCACCTCCTGCGCCGCCCGGGTCACCAGGGCCCGGCACAGCTCGCGCCGGTACTCCGCCGAGCCGCGCACGTCGTCGCCGAATTCCAGTTCCGCGGCCGCGGCGTCTCCCGCTTTCCGTGCGGCGTCGGCGCCGCCTCCGGCCAGTTCCGCTTCGCCCGCACCGCTGCGCATACCCCGGCCCGGCCGCGCGCCCACCACCACGCGGGCTTCACCGTTACGCACCGCCACCGCCACGTTGAGCACGGCGTAGTCGTTCACGGTGCGCGTCAGGTCCTGCCACGCGGCGCGCCAGCCGGCGTTCGGCAGCACGACCTTGGTCAGGATATCCGCGTGATCCGGCTTCGCGGCCAGGAACTCCGGCAGGGTCATCCGGCCCGCCCTGTGCAGTTCGACCTCGGCGTCGACGGCCAGCAGGGCGGTGATGAGGTTGGAAAAACCGTAGCGGCCGAACAGGGTGCCGCCCACGGTGGTGATGTTGCGCATCTGCACGCCCACGATGCGCTCCACCGACCGGGAGAGC
>JALUJS010000452.1 GCA_027056825.1 Candidatus Krumholzibacteriia bacterium
GTCATGGCGATAGACGTAATGGACGGTGTCGAAGAGGCGCAGGACCTGAATCTCCCGGCGGGGCCCCAGGGGCCAGACCTTGAGCACGGCCGCCTGGCCGCCCCCTCGGCTCCGGTTGAAGCGACCGAGCAACCGCAGGCTCACAAAGAGCAGGCCCAGGACCAGCAGCAGGCCGCCGATGGTCTGCCACCAGGGGCTGCCCCCGCTCAAGGGTTCCTGCAGCGCGCAGAAGACCATCACAGTACCCTCTTGAGTCGTTCCACGCGGTTCAGGAGCTTGGTGATGCGCACGGCGAAATGGTCATCCACGACCACGACCTCGCCCGTGGCGAGCAAGGCCCCGTTGACCAGGATGTCCACGGGCTCGCTGGTCAGGCGGCTCAGTTCGACAACCGAACCGGCCGACAGGTTCAGCACATCCCGGAACTTGAGCCGGGTCCGCCCCAACTCCACGGAAATCTTGAGGTTCACGTCCAGCAACAGGTCGAGGTTCCCCACATCCCCGGCTTCCTGGCCGAGATCGTTGATGAGGGAACGGGACTCCTCGTCCAGGGACGACGTGGTATCGGGGGTCGCGCCTTCAGGCTGCGCCATGGTGGTCTCTTCGCTCATCTGCCTACTCCTTGGCAAGTTTCTGGATCAATTTGACAGCCCGGTTCTGGCCCAGCCGGCCCGCTTCGCCCAGCCAGGCGTC
This sequence comes from Candidatus Krumholzibacteriia bacterium, assembly GCA_027056825.1. Classification (GTDB taxonomy): domain Bacteria; phylum Krumholzibacteriota; class Krumholzibacteriia; order LZORAL124-64-63; family LZORAL124-64-63; genus JAHJTW01. Next base: position 694 of record JALUJS010000452.1, read on the forward strand.
CTCGCCCTCCACCCGGACCAGCAGGGGGGCTTCCACGGCCTGGGGAAGTTGCAGGACCTCTCCCTCGCGCAGCTTCATGATCTCCTCGAGGTTGGTGTCCATTTCCCCAAGCAGGACAACGAGTTCACTTCCAGTGCCCCGCACCATGTCCAGGATGCGCAGCCGGTCTTCCCGCACTTCCTCGGGGGTGCGCAGATCCTGGCTCTCCTGGGGATCGAAGATGTCCTTGACCGGGCTGAATCCCGAAATTGGAAAGGCGAACTCGACGGGGGATTCCACCGCATCGAGCACCACCTTGAATTTCATGACGATCAGTTCCTCGCCCTCGGCGATGCCGCCCAGGTAAACCGGCTTGTTCTCCAGGGCCACGAACGACGGCTCCAGGTCTAGCAGTTTGGTGGCGGCCTTGCGGAGGATGTCGGTGAAGCGGCTCACCAGGCCGGCCCCGATCCCGCGTTCGATTTCGGTGAATTCCCGCAGCGTGTCCTCGGGCGTGGGACTTCCTCCCATGAGCTTCTTCATGAAGATGAAACAGAGGCCCAGGTCCAGGTGCAGCACCGAAGTGCCCTTCAGCGGCGGTACGTTGAACGCGGCCACACAGGTCGGGTTGTCCATGGCCTCCATGTATTCCCCGAACACGCGCTGGTCCAGCCCCAGGAACTCCACCGACATGCTCATACGCAACAGGCTGGTGAAATCGATGGTCGCGATCTTGGCGAAACCCTCGGCGATGGAGCGCAGGTTCTGCTCGAACGCCCGTGATAGGGTGTGGGGATTGGTGAAATCGTAGGGCACCGGTCCGGCCGGACCGTCCCCCGAGTCCGAGTCGGCGCTCAGGACCTCGTCCAGGTCCGCACCGATGGTCTCCCCATCGAGAAGATCCTCGGCGGCTCCGATGGCCGCGTCCAGGTCCATGCTGTCGAGTTCCTCGTTGCTCATGCCACTCCGCATCCTGGGGTCGGACGGTTCCGGATGGTGCCTACTGGATGACCAGGTCCGAGAAATAGATGTTCATCAGGGCGCCATCGGGAAAGAGAGCGTCCATTTTCCGGAAGATCTCGTCACGAATGCTCTTGCGACCCTCCGGAGTGCTCAGTTCCTCGGCCGTCTTCCCCGACAGGGTCATGATGACCAGATCGCGCAATTGGGGAATACGGGTGCCCACGATGTCGGCGGTGACCTGGTCCTTGACTTCCAGGTCGACATTGATCCGCAGGTAGCGGGGACGTGTGGGCGGGGACTGCAGGGTCACGATGATCTCGTTGAGGCCCACCAGGACCCCCATTTCCGGCATCACAGCCTCGTCCTCGGCCGGAGCGGTCTCCTGGACTTCGGCCGTCTGTACGCCGATCTTCGGGACGATCACGAACTGGGTCAGCCCGAAGGCCAGGCCGACCTGGACAACCACGATGACGCCCAGCAACAGGGCCTTGTTCTCGAACAGGCCGCCCTTGCCCTTTGACGGGGTCTCCTCGGCAGTTTCCTTCTTCTCTTCCGCCATGTCAGGCTCCTTGTCCTAGCGTGTCCGTCCCGGAACTCCCGGGGTCAAGCCGCGATACAGGTCGCTGGTCACGGGGTCGATAATTGGCCGCACCGGTGCCTTTTCGGCCTTGGCATCGGGAGCGGACTCCCCGGCCTTCTGTTCGTCCGCCAGGGGCAGTTTCTTTTCCCGCTCGAGGTTCTTCCGGTCCAATTTGAGGAATACCTCCACCCTGCGGTTCCTCTTCCTGCCCTCCGGCGTGTCGTTGGGCGCCAGGGGGCGATATTCACCGTATCCCACCGCCTCGAGATTCTCCGGCGGCACACCCAGGCTTTGAAAGTATCGTGCCACGCTGACGGCGCGTGCCGCCGAAAGTTCCCAGTTGCTCGGGTACCGGTTCGAACGGATGGGCACATTGTCGGTGTGTCCCTGGATGGAGACCTGGTAGGGGAATTTGTGGAACATGCGGGCCATGCGGGCGAGCAGGTCCCGGGGCGCGGATGTCAGTTCCGCGCTGCCGGAGGCGAACATGAAGGGAGCCTGGATGCGAAACAGCACCCCGTCCTCCTTGACCTCCACGGCCACCTGGTTCTCCAGCCCGTCCTCCATGATCATCTTCTCCACGCTGCGGACCTCGTACAGGACGTCCGCATCGCGCGCCTCCGGGTTGTGCTTGGGGATGATGGGGGTGTTGAACTCGATCACCGATTCGGGATGTCCCAGAATGCCGAAAGCATCGCGCAGCGATGCGGCGGCCTCGTTGAACTTCGTCTCCTGCATGGAGGAGAACGAAACGATGAGCACGAAGAAGGTCAGCAGGAGGCTCATCATGTCCCCGTAGGTCATGACCCATTCGTCGAGTCCCTGCTTGATGATGATGTTCTTCTTCTTGGCCATGGGCCTTCACTTCCGGTCGATGGTTGCGGGCACGCCCCGGATCAGGCCGCCTTCTCCTTGGCCTCCTCCATCTTCAGGCGGGCCGCCGGCGGCAGGAAGGACTTGAGCTTTTCCTCCACGATCCGCGGGGAATCCCCGCTCTGGATGGCCATGATCCCCATGATGATCATCTCCTTGATCATCAGCTCCTCCTTGGAGCGTGTTTCCAGCTTGCCGGAAAGAGGAAGGAAGATCGCGTTGGCCATGACCGCCCCGTAGAAGGTGGTGATCAGGGCCGTCGCCATGCCGGCGCCGATCTGGGACGGGTCAGAGAGGTTGGAGAGCATGTTCACCAGGCCGATGAGGGTACCGATCATGCCGAAGGCCGGGGCGTAGGTGCCGCCGGTGGAAAGAACCTTGGCCCCGTTGGCATGCCTGGCTTCCAGCTGCTCCACGTCCGTTTCCAGGATGTTCTCAAGGAGCTGGGGATCGGTACCGTCCACGGCCAGCCTCAGCCCTTTGCGCAGGAAGGGATCGGTCTCGTTCTCCGAATCCTCCTCGAGGGCCAGCATCCCTTCGCGACGGGCCCGTTCGGCGTACTTGACCATCTTGGCGATGACATCCTCGGGCTGGTCGATGGCGAACAGGAAGGTTTTCTTGAAGAAGCCGACGATGCCGAGAATGGTCGGCAACGGAAAGCTGATGAGCAGGGCGCCGAGGGTGCCGCCAACCACCACGGCCACCGAGGGCATGTCGATGAAGCCGCTGAGGCTACCGCCCAGCAGGATGGACCAGACGATCAAACCGAAGGCGACTGCAAGGCCGACAATTGTTGCGATATCCACCCTGGGTCTCCCCTGCTTCCTCTGTCTGTCGGCAACCGCCGACCGGCCTTATCCCTCGAACAGGGATCCGCTGCCGCCGGCGGGGACGGGATAGGCCCGCGCCTGGTTCCGATAGGCCACGGTGCGGGCGATGATCTCGTCGGGGTCCTCCTGGACCATGATCTTCCTGCCCGTGGTCAAGCTGATGAGCGTGTCCGGGGTGATCTCGATGAACTCGATGAGATCAGCGTTGATCACCAGTTCGCTCCCATTAAGTTTCGTGACTTTGATCATGAACTTTAGCTCCTTGTTGCCTCAGGCAAACGGCCCGGTCCGATTTCCCGGCCGGGCCGCTTGCGCCTCACAGTTCAACCACGACCCTACCGGATCAGGTTGACCAGCTCCTGCATGACCTGATCCGCGGTGGTCACCACCCGGCTGTTGGCCTGGAAGGCCCGCTGGGCGATGACCAGGTTGGTGAATTCCTTGGCCAGATCCACGTTGCTGGTCTCCAGGGCCCCGGGCACGAGGGTGACCCCGTTGCCCATGCCGGCGAAGGTTTCCACCGTCTGGCCCGAGTTCCCGCTCAGGGTGTAGGTGTTGTTCGCCGACCGCACCAGGCCGCCGGGGTTGCTGAAGGTCGCCACGCCGATCTGGGCGATGGTCTGCATGGTGTCGTTGGTGAAGATGCCCGTGATGATGCCGGACTGGTCGATGGTGAAGTCGACCAGGGAGCCTGTCCCGTAGCCGTCGGCGATGGACTGCAGGTTGCCCTCGCCCTGGAACTGGGTCAGGCCCGTCAACTTCCCGATCTCCCCGTAGTCGATGTTCAGGGTGACGTTCGAGGCCCCCTCGCCCGCTCCGCCCTGGGGTTGGAAGGTCAGGGCACCGGAATCGTCGTCGAAGGTGAAGTTGCTCACGCTGCCGTCGTCGGCGAAGCGGATACGACCGGAACCACCGTTGATGATGGTCTCGTCACCTTCCAGGGAAGCGTCCCAGATCCATTCGTTCTCGCCGGCGATCTTCTCGAAGTGGAAGTTCACCGTGTGTTCGCCGCCCAGGCTGTCGTAGACGACGGTGGCCATGGAGAAGGTCTTCTTGTCCTCGGCCTGTTGGGTCTCGGTGAAGGAGAAGGCGCTTTCGAGAACCGAGTTGAGCTGCCCCTCCTCGCTGAAGGAGATGTCGGCGATGGCCGCGGAGGTTCCCACTTCGCCCCGCACGATGATCTGTCCCTGGTCGTTCACCTCGACCGGCTGGGAGTTGATGTTCAGGGCGTACTGCAGCTCGGTGGTCAGGTCCGCCAGGGTGCTGGTCGCATCCACGGTCATGGTCTGGTTCTCGACCGGGTTGCCGCCCACCGAACCGCCGATGTTCAGCAGGGCCGGCGGCGAACTGAGATCGATGTCCAGGGCGTTGCCGTTGGCGTCGTAGAGTTCCGAGAGCAGGTCGTCGGAAGTGGCGTATGCACGCAACTCGCTGGAGAGGGCGCTGTCCCCGTCGGCAATGGAGCTGGCGAAGGAGAAATTGGTGTTGAACTGGGTCTTGGCCGGGGCGGTCAGGCTCAGGCCCTCCAGGGTCGAGCCGGTGTTGTTGGTCACCTGCAGGGCGCCGGTGGCGTCCACCGCGAAGCTGATGTTCTGGCCGGCGTTGGTCATGGCGGTGTTGAGCCAGTCCACCAGGTCCTGGTACGTGGTGCTCTCGGCGATGGTGAAGGTCTCCGAGCTGATCTCCACCCCGCCGATGCGGCCGTTGATGCTGACCACGTCGCCGGGATTCATGTCCAGGACACCGTCGCTCTCGCCGCTCATCTCCACCAACACGTCGCCGCCCTGGGCCGCGGCCAGGAAGGACGGGCTCTCCATGATGGTACCCTTGGCGTCGCTGTCCGAATCGAGGTTCCCCATGAGCTGGACCGTCGAGGAGGCCTGGGCAGGCACGACCATGGTCGGATCGATGACGATGTCACCCAGCGGCCCGGTGGTGATGTTCCCCTGCTCGTCGGCCATGCGGCCCTGGACCTTCAGGCCCGTGGCCGGATTGACCAGGCGGTGCTCGCTGTCCAGGCCGAAGACGCCCGCCCGCGTGAAGGACCGGGAGTGGCCGTCGCTGAGGATGAAGAAACCGGGACCCTGGATGGCCAGGTCCGTGTTCTTGCCGGTGGTTTCGAAGTTACCCTGGTTGAAGTTGCTGTCGATGCTGCCGATCTGTGTGCCCAGGCCGACCTGCTGGGGGTTGGTGCCGCCCAGCCCTCCGGCCACGGGCCGGCTCGCCGTCTTGATGGTCTGGGTCAGCATCTCGTTGAAGGTGATGCGGCCCGACTTGAAGCCCACGGTGTTGCTGTTGGCGATGTTGTTGCCGATCACGTCCAGCTTGGTCAGATTGGCCGACAGGCCGGAAACTCCGGAGTACAGCGACTTGAACATTGGATCCTCCCGGTTGAACGCCCGCTGGGCGCGTTACTCGCTCACCTTGTAGATATCGGAGACGTAGTACTCCTGGCCGTCGACCGTGACTACGCCGGCATTGTTCTCGTAGCGCAGACTCTGCACGTGACCCGTCATCAGGGTGGTGAAATCCAGGGGCGTGCCCCCGTTCTCCACGCTCACGTCCAGGGTGTAGGAACCGTCGGGGGCCTGGGAGCCGTCATCCAGGGTTCCGTCCCAGGAAATGTCCGACAGGCCCGTGCCGACCGACTTGGTGTAGGTCGCCACCACGTTGCCGGTCTCGTCCAGCACCTTCACCGTGGCGGTGCCGGGACCGGAGGTCGCGACCATGTTCTCGGACGCCGCGCCGTCCTCGATCCAGGCCGAATCCCCTTCCACCGTGACATCCTTGCCCACCAGGGCCAGCATGGCCGTGTTGTTGATGGACTGTCCGACCATGATGTTGTCGTCCATCTTGTCGTTGAGGCTCGCCAGGTCGTCCAGCATGGTGAACTGGGTCATCTGGGCCGTGAACTCGGAGTTGTCCATGGGGCTCATGGGATCCTGGTTCTGGATCTGGGCCACCAGCAACGTCATGAAATCGAGATCCGTCATCTCCGAGTAGTCCCTCTCGGGCGCTCCGATGACCGGACCGGTGGTATTGGTCACGCCTGTTACCGGCATCAGCCTTCCTCCTTGGCCTGGGTCCAGGACCCGTCGGACCACATGTTGCCCGGTGCGAAGTCACGCTCCCGGTTGCGGCGCCGCTGGCGCCCGTCATCGCGGGCGCCGTTTTCCTGGCGCTCCTGCTGCCGCTGCTGGTCGCGCCGGTCCTGGGCCTGTTCGTCCGGTTTCACCCGGCCGGCGTCCCGGACTTCCACCTGCACGTCCAGGTGCTGGAAGTGGGGCGCCTTTTCCCTGATCCCCCGGGTCAGATCCTGCAACTGCGACTGCAGGGCGTCGGCGGCCCGGGGATTTTCCGCCACGATCCGCACATCCAGGTGATTGTCGCGGCCGGTCAGCAGGACCTCCACCTTGCCCAGGTGCTCGGGCGTCAGCTGGATCTTCACGCGGGACTCCGCTTCCCCGATCTGGAGGCCCGCGACGACCTGGCGAAAAACCGGGGCGTGGCGCACCGAACCGGCGTGGGCCGGGCCGCCGGGCCGGCGGGCCGCCTCCAGGGAACCGCGCAGGGAATGCTCCCCGGCGGTCGCCGTTTTCCCGGAGGCCGCCGCAACGTGACCCTTGGCCTTCCCGGCAGGGGCCTGGGGAGCTTGATGGTCCGCAAGGGCTTGCGCGTTGGCCGCATGCGGCTGGGCCTGCCCGGCCTTTTCCATCTTCCCGGTAGCGCCGGTTTCCTCGCCTTTCCCAGCCGCATCACTGGCCGGATCGGCCGCAGCCGGAGTGTCCTTTTCAACGGTGACGGCCACCTTCTCCACCATCTTGTCGGGGCCGGCCGCAGCTTCCGGGGTATTGTCCACCATGGGTCTCGGAGCGCCGGCAGACTCGGGGCCATCCTTCGTCTTCCCGGCCGCCAGGGCCTGCCCCGCTACGTGAGCCGGAGCTTCGGGAACGGAGCGCATCCGCGGGTCGGAATAGGTTCCGGACTCCCGGGAGACGGTTTCTGAACCGGCGCGACCGTTCTTCATCACACTGGCCAGCAGGCGGTCCCGGCCGAAACCCGGTTCACCGACGGCACGAGGTACATTCCCGTTCCTGGGCGCACGGGCCTGCAGAGGCTCATCGCCCTTTTCAGGGTGGATCCTGATGCTGTCGGTGCTCCCGGGCTGAGAATCCGGCCTGGGTTCTACGGGCCTCGCTTCGTCAGGGGCAGGTTCGGCTGCAGCGGCTTCACCAGATTTCACCAGACCCTCGACCACGGGCGCAGATTCCCCTGTTTGCGGCAACGAAACGAGGGTTTTCGCTGCGCCTTCCCCCGAAGACGGGTTGGGCTTTCCGCCCGTGGCGTCGGGGACCGTGGGCGCTGCCTGCTGCTTCGCAAGGATTTCCACCGCTTTCGCAGCTCCATCCGCCGGAACCAATGGGGTCCTGG
>JALUJS010000453.1 GCA_027056825.1 Candidatus Krumholzibacteriia bacterium
GTGCTGAGATCGGCCACGACGAAGGCCGTGGTCTCGCGGGTGATTGCCTCGCCCAGTGTCAGGTGTTTGTCGATGACGGTGCCGGAGATCATGGTCCGGATCTCGTAGTCGGAAAGGCTCTGGTCGCTCTCGACCACGGCCAGGGTCTGGCCCGTCCGGACCTTGTCTCCGATGTCCGCGGCGACCTTGGTCACGATCCCCGGGAAACGGGGGGAGATGTGTGCCAGCCGGTTGGCGTTGACCTGGATCTCGCCGGGCAGTTGCAGCGTCTGGACGAGGTTGGCCGGACCCGCCACGGAGATTTCCACCCCGAATTCCTGCAGCTCCTCGTCGTTCAGTTGGACGGCGCCGCCCTCTTCCTCTTCATGGCCATGCTCGTCTTCTCCGGCGGTCGCCGGTCCGCAGAGCAGGGCGATGGAAATCAGACCCAGGACCCAGATCAGGGCCGAGAGGTCGCCGGGGATGGGGCGCTTGATGGTGAAGGCTTTCATATCAGTGCTGCTCCTGTTCTGGGGCGTTCCCGTTGAGCGGACCGGCGACCAGGCGCTCGAGTTCCGCGACTGCGGTGTGGTAGCGGGCCTGGGCCGAGATCAGACGGCCCTGGAGTTCATAGCTGGTGGACCTGACGGCCAGGACGTCGGTGAAGCTGAACAGCCCTCGCCGGTAGGCCTCGTCCGCGGCGGCGGTGGCTTCCTGCGCCGCGGGCAGGATCCGGTCCCGCAGGCTGGACACCTCCTTGTAGGCGGCCGCAAGTTCCGCCAGGCCCGCCTGCAACCGTGCCTGCAGTTCCAGGGCCTGGGCCTTGCGGTCCAGGTCCACCTGACGCAGACCGTACCGGGCCGCGGCGATGCCGCCCTGGTTCCGGTCGTGAACGGCCAGGGGAATGCTGATGCCTACCACCAGGGCCTGGTCGCCGGTCTCGTTGATGCGACGGATGCCTCCGGAAGCGTTCAGGTCCACCGCACCCACAGCCTTGGCCAGGGCCAGTTCGGCGGCGCGCCGGGATTTTTCGGTCTCCCAACGGGCCAGGTCCGGGTTGGCCTCCAGGCGCCGGATCAGGAGTCCGGAGTCAGGTGGCGGTTGGATGGCGTCCAAGTTGCCCTCCGCCCTGGTGAAGGTCGCCTGCTCGGCGCCCCAGGTGGCGGCCAGGCGCGCCCGGCTGGCCTCCAGTTCCGCCAGGACGCTTTCCCGGTCCAGGCGGACCGTGGCCAGGGCCACCCTGGCCCGGGACAGCTCAACCGGCGAGGCCGATCCGGCTTCCACCTTGTGCCGGACCGCCGCCAGATCCTGCGCGGCGACTTCGATGAGCCGGTCGGTGAGTTCGAGCTGCCGCTGGGCGGCGACCACCTGGATGAACAGGTCCGCCACCTGGTTGATGACTTCCAGGCGGGCGGATTCATATTCCCAGGCCACCATTTCACCCGCCAGGCGCGCGGCCTCGGCGCGGCGTTGTCGTTTGCCGCCACGCTCGAAGAGCTGGCCGATGGTCAGCGTGTATTCCGCGGCGCCGAATCCGCTCACGTCGCCGGAGCCGGCGAAATTCTCGATCTCCAAGCCCAGCTCCGGATTCGGCTTCAGCCCCGCCTGCATGGCTTCGGCGTCCATGCGCCTCAGCTCCAGGTCGAAGGTCTGGAGCCTGGGGTTGCCCTCCAGGGCCAGGGACACGGCCTCGCTGAGGGTCAGGGACCCGGCGCCCGTAGTTCCTCCGTCCGCCGCCGGGGCGGCTGCAGGCAGCAACAGGGCCAGGGTCAGCAGTACCGGGTTCCGCACCAGGCGGATCAATTCCTGCGTGGTCATTTTTTTGTTTCCTTGTTCAGGGTCGGATATGCGCAGCCTTGCGCGGCTGCCCGTTCAGGGACAGTGCACCGGCACGAAGAAAAAGGCGGGGTGATCTAGCAGATCAGGGGCAGCGACGCGTCGATGACGGTGCGATATGCAGGGAGAGCCGTCGCAGGGACCGGGGCGACAGTCACCGGGGAGGCCGGAGCCTCATCGCGCAGGACCAGCCCGGGCTGGACAGGCGGGGTCGGCGGCAGAATCCGGTCGGGATGGGATTCGAGATGGGGGGAAACCAGGATGGTGCACGGATCGGCAAAGCACTCGGCCTCGTGGTCGCAGGGCCGGTCCGGGCAACAGGGGCACATGTGGTCCATCACGCCCGCCTGGCAGAAGACCGGGACGAGGAACAGGGACCAGATCATGGTGACCAGCAATGTGTGTTTCGTATTCATGGTCGGACAAGTTAGGGGAAATGATCAAATGCGCAAGCCTTCTCACAATTCTTGCCATCGGGATAGGCTTCGGCCACAATCACCTTTCCTTTAGGGAATGAATCGGCAGGCCCGGAAAGCGACCATGGTGAATCAGCAGAAAGTATCCACGTCCCGGACTCCCGGCGCATCAGGATGGCGCGCGCTGGCCGGCCCCCTCGTGTTGCTGGCGGTCCTGGTGGCCGCCGGGCGGCTCGGCGGGCACTATTGGCAGGCCATCCAGGAGCAGGTGGCGACCATGGGAGCCGGCGGCGTGGTGCTGTTCTGGCTGGCCCAGGCTGTG
>JALUJS010000454.1 GCA_027056825.1 Candidatus Krumholzibacteriia bacterium
AACCCCCTGACCCACCTACCGGGCAACAACACCATCGCCGCGGTGATCCAGGAGGCTCTGGATCAGGGCCGGGACGTGGCGGTGATCTATTCGGATCTCGATCATTTCAAGGTCTACAACGACATCTACGGTTTCAGCGCGGGGGATGAGGCCCTGCTCTTCAACGCCGAAACCCTGCAGACGGCCATGCGCCAGACCTGCGGCGAGGAAGGCTTCCTCGGCCACGTGGGCGGCGATGACTTCGTGGTCATGATCCCGTCCGGCGCCGTGGAAGAGTTCGGGGCCAAGGTGACGGCCATGTTCGACGCCGGGGTGCCCCAACTCTACGACGAGATCGACCGTGAACGGGGTTACATCATGGCTGAGGACCGCCAGGGGAACCACCGGCGCATTCCCCTGTTGAGCGTCAGCCTCGCGGGCGTCCGGCTGCCGGACCACGAATTCACGCGCTTCGTGGAGGTGGCCGCGGTCTGCGCCGAGGTCAAGCACGCCGCCAAGGCCCTGGCCGGCAGCAACCTCGTCATGGACCGCCGGACCGGAAGCAAGCGGGGGCCGCGCCCCGCGCCGACTCTCGCGGATCTCAAGCTGCGGATATAGCGGCCAGGATTTGCCGGCCCAGGTCCGTCAGCGAGGGATCCCGCGCTCCCATGACCAGCACCAGATCACCGGGCTCGGCCTCCGCGGCGACGAGGGCGGGCAGCTCCTTGCGCGCCGCGACGAAGCGCGCGTCCCTTCCTGCGGCGGTGAGGTCGGCAGCCAGGTCGGCCGAGGAGATATCCCTGACCACCGTGCCGCCGGCGAAGTAGATCTCCGGCAGCCACAGCACGTCCCGGCGGCGCAGGCCCGTGGCCAGGGCCTCCACCAGGGCCCGGCGCAGGAACCGCGTGGGCCCGAACCCGTGGGGCTGGAACACGGCCAGCAGGCGTCCGCCGGCCGGGTCGCCCGTCACGCCCAGGCGCTGACGGCCGGCCGCCAGGGCGGCGGCGAGCTTGTCCGGATTGTGGGCGAAATCGTCGATCACCTCCACGCCGTGCGCAGAACCCAGGGACTGGAAGCGACGCGCCACACCGGCGAACGTGGCCAGCGGGGCGACCATGTCGGACGGATCGACGCCCGCGGTCGCGCAGGCGGCCACGGCGGCCGCCGCGTTGAGCACGGTGTGCAGGCCGGGCTGGGGCACGGCGAAGCGCGCGCCCGCGAGGGTGAAGGCCACGCTCCGGGGCAGCAGGTCGATGTCCGTGGCCGGGAAGTCACAGGGGCCGTCCACCGCGCCTTCGGCTCCGAAGGTCACCGCGCCGGGGCGCACCTCCTGCAGGTTCCTTGCCGCCTGCACCACCAGGTGGTCGCTGCGGCCGGCGAAGACACGGAACATCTCCAGGACCTCGTCGCAGGGCTTGTGGTCAAGGCCCAGGTTGAGGATCACGCCCAGGTGGGGGGCGTAGCGCACGAGGCTGCCGTCGCTCTCGTCGGCCTCGATGACCAGCCAGGGAGCGCCGCCGTCGGGGACCGGTCCGGCCGGATGGGCGTTGCCCAGCAGTCCGCGTCCGGACAGGGCCGCGAGGGGGCCGCCGGTCAGCACGCCCGGCGCCAGGCCGCAGGCATCGAGGATGGTCCAGACCATGGCCGTCACGGTGGATTTGCCGCTGGTGCCGCTGACCGCGATGGTGCGGTGGTCGGCGACATGGCGGGCCAGCAGTTCGGACCGGTGGAGCAGGGGCAGGCCCAGTTCCCCGGCGACGCGGTGGTCGGAGACCGAGGCCTCCACGGCGGTGCTGACGATCACCGCGTCGCAGCGGCGGCCCGGAGCGGCGCCGGGGAAGGAACCGTCCTGCGGTACGATGCGCACGCCCGCTTCCTCGAGGCGGCGGCGGATGTCGGCGCGTTCCCCGTTGTCGAAGGCGCGGTCGCTGCCGGTGGTCAGCCCGCCCCGCCCGGCCGCCTCCAGGGCGTGGAACTGGGCCAGAGCGCTCATGCCGCTGCCGCCGACGCCCACGAAGTGCAGCCAGCGGTCGCCGCCCACGGGAAGGGGTTCAGGTGATGACAACAGGGTCTCCCTCGCGCGCGAGGTCGCAAACCTCGATGATGTCCAGGTTGCCCAGGCGGATGCAGCCGGCCGAGACGGGCTTGCCCAGCAGGTCCTCCCGGTTGGTGCCGTGCAGGTAGATGTAGCGCTCCAGGCTGTCGACCCCGGGCCCGCGGTTGACGCCGTCCTGGCAGCCGTCCAGGGTGAGGACGCGGGTGAGGATCAGGTCCTTGCCGGCGTCGCGGGGCAGGGCGTCCAGGGGCCAGACGTGGCCGGTGGGTTTGCGGCTGACGAACTCCGCGCCCGGCGGCTGGCCCTGCCCGATGCGGCGGGCGATGCGGTGCACGCCCGGCGGCGTGCCCCCGGAGCCCTCGCGGGCGTCGATGCCCGCCGCGGCGGTGGAAACCCGCCAGCGGCGGATGACCTCGCCGTCGAGGACCAGGAAAAGGAGTTGCCGGGGAACATCGACGTGGAGCCAGCGGTCCGGAACATTCCCCAGGACCGCTTCC
>JALUJS010000455.1 GCA_027056825.1 Candidatus Krumholzibacteriia bacterium
GCCTACATCTACCGCACCCTGCGCCAGGCGCGCGCCTTCCTGGCCGTGGCCAAGAAGCCCGGCGGCGAGGAGCCCGTCACCGACCACATCGCGGCCATGCTGCCGTCCTTTTTGCAGCACATGCGCAACGACTTCAACACCGGCGGCGCCCTGGGCGCGTTGAGCAAACCGCTGGCCGAGGCCAACGGCCTGCTGGCCTCGGGCAAGGGCGTGAGCAAGGCGGCGCGCTACCTCAGCCTGGAACGCTTCGTGGCCGACATGGGCGAGGTGGCGGAGATCCTGGGCTGCTTCGGGCAGGATCCCGACCGTTGGCTGCAGCAGCGGCGCGACATGAAGGCCTCCCGCACCGGGCTGGACATCGGGCGCGTGGAGGAACTGCTGCAGAAGCGCCAGGCGGCGCGTGAGGCGAAGGATTGGGCCGCCGCCGACGGCATCCGCGACGAGCTGGCGGCCCTGGGCGTGGCCGTCATGGACGGCCCCGACGGCTCGGTCTGGGATTTTTCCTAGATTTTTCATGTAAGATCCTTGTTCCACCCCAAACAGGGCGGTTGTGACTGCGCCCCGGACCCTGCGTCCCGGGCTGGACCAACCGCCCTTTTCCGGAGGTGGAGCATGAACCGCAAGATCGCCCTGACGAGCCTGCTGCTGGCTTGCCTGTTCATGGCCGGGAGCGCCCTGGCCGACCTGGTGACCTTCGACTACGAACCGCTCGGCACGTTGTATGGAAGTCCGGTGGGGAATGTGCCTGGAGACTACATCTTCAGCGAGTACGGAGCCGACCTGTACGTGACCGACTTCATCAGCGGGGGAGCCCCGTTCTTCAATGTGGCCAGGATCGATCCGGCCATGGCCGGGCCGAGCATCTGGTTCGGCAGCGGCCAGATCCTCAGCGTCAACAACATCGATATCATCTTCCAGTTCTCCAGCGCCGGGGACGTCGTCTTCGACTACCTGGACCTCGGCGGCAACGTGAACCTGCAGGTCAACGGCGCCGGCGCCGTCCTGGTGGCTCCTGATCTGCCTAGCCTGACCGGCCTCGTCGCTCCGGGTGTGACGTTGAATGTGACGACCACGCCGGTCCCCGGCGGCCATATGGGGCACGCGACCCTGACCGGTCCGGTGTCCACGCTGCGGCTGGGCGGACAGGAGTTCTACCTGGAGGATGTGACCTGCAACAACGGGTACCTGCCCGGGACCGGCCCCTGCGACTTCCTGGTGGATCACGAGTCCCTCGGCGCGGGCATGAACTGGGGCTCGGCGACAAACATCCCCGGCGACCTGATCTTCACCGAGGACGGCATCCCGGTCCTGATCGACGTGATCACCTACACTCTCGGCGGCACGGGCTTCAACTACTGCCAGGTCACGCCCACGCCGGATCCGGGCTTCGGGTACAACCTGGTCATGAACCTGAACAACGTCGCCAATATCTACGACATCGCGGCCCTGGCCACGCCCGTCAGCCAGGTGACCTTCGAGTTCCTGGATTACGGCGGCGAAGAGAACCTCCAGGTCAACGGCGCCGCTTTGCAGGTGGGGGAGATGTCCGCCATGCCCGCGGCCATCGCTCCGGGGGTGACCTTCGCGGTCACGACCGCTTCGGTTCCCGGCGGGATCCGCGGCAAGGTCACCCTGACCGGTGATGTGCAGAAGCTGCTGGTGGCGGGCCAGGAGTTCTACATCGACAACATCTGCGTGACCAAGGGCGGCGGCGGTGGTGGCACGAACTGCAACATCGTCAGCGACAACGAGTCGCAGCCCTTCGGCATGGCCTGGGGCGGAGCCTATGGCAGTGTTCCGGGCACCTTCATCTTCAACGAGAACGGCATCGAGGTGGGGCTGGAGCAGTTCGACGACGGCTACGGGATCCAGTTCCAGGAAGCCCGGATCGACAACGCCTTCTGTCCCATCGGAAGCGGCCAGGCCATGATGCTGAACAACATCTGCGCCATGTACGACTTCTCGGCCTTCAGCCCCGTCCAGGAAGTTTCCTTCGATTACTGCGATGGCGCGGGGATCGAGAACCTCTGGATCGACGGCAACCTGTACGTTGGCGACATCGAGGTGCTGCCGGCGGGGTTCTTCCCCGGCGTGACGGCCTCGGTGACCGTCAACAGCGGCCCCGGCTACCAGTACGGCACCGTGACCCTTGTCGGTGATATCCAGCGGATGTGGGTCGGCGGCCAGCAGTTCGCCATCGACGACGTGTGCGTGATTCCCCTGGGCCTGAGCCCCGTGCCGGTGGTCGGCAACCGCAAGGCCACCCTGGACGAGGTCTTCCCCAATCCCTTCAACCCGCGCACGACCCTCAGCTTCAGCCTGGCGCGCGAAGGCAGCGTGAGGTTGAGCATCGTGGATCTGCGCGGCCGCCGCGTGGCGACTTTGGTGGACGGGACCCGCACGGCCGGCGCCCACCAGGTGGTCTGGGACGGCGCGGACGACCACGGAGCGCAGGTCCCCTCGGGTGTGTACTTCGTGATGCTGGAAGTCGGCGACGTGGTGCAGACCCGCAAGATCAGCCTGCTCAAGTA
>JALUJS010000456.1 GCA_027056825.1 Candidatus Krumholzibacteriia bacterium
GGTGGGCGGCGTACCGTCGACGACCTTGTTCAGCTTGTACGGGTGGCCCGACTTGATGTAGTCGTCGTAGATGTCCCCGTGGCAGCTGCCGCAGCGGGCGCTGTCGGCCACGTAGTCGCCGCTGACGGCGTGGGCGTGGATGGTCTCGGCATTCTCCTCCGCCCATGCGCGGTCCTTGTCCTCATGGCACCGCAGGCAGGCGAAGTCCGTGGTGATGAAGGGGTTGGAGAACCAGCTGCCGTCCTCCTGGTAGAACTGCTCGGCGTCCGCGGCGGGATTGATGGCGAAGATGTGCGAGGCGATGTCGCCCTCGAAGGGCCCCCGCTTGACGGCCGACTTGGCCACGTGGGCCATGTGGCAGGCGGTGCATGTGTGGGCTCCGCCGCCGGTATTGGTGACCTCGACGCCGCCGTGGCAATCGTTGCAGTCCAGGACCAGGGCGCCCGGTTCGTCCAGCTTGACGGACTTGTGGGGGTCATGGCAGCTGACGCAGGTCAGGTTGCGGTGACCCGCCCCGATCATCTCGTCGTACTGCTCGTGGTGCTTGATGAACTGGTCCCCGTCGCCGTCGGGACCGCCGGCGGCGATGCGGTGCTGGGCATCACGCGTGTGGCAGCGCCCGCACTGGGCGGACGTCATGTCCACGGTGATGTCCTCGGATTTCTGGGTGACGACATGGTCGCCGCCGGCGCCGTGGCACGCCTCGCAGGTGATGCCGTCCTCGGCCCAGGTTCCGATCATCCCTTCCAGGCCGTCCTGGTGGCCTTCGGGATTGTAGCCGGTGGTGTGGCACTTGCCGCAGTTGTAGGGCTTGGTCTCGCCGTCGTGGTAGGCGACCCACTCGCCGGTCTCCATGTTCCACTGCACGGCGCTGCCGGTGATGATGTAACCATCCAGGCCGATGAAGCGTGCCTTCCAGCCGTAGCCGCCGATGACGTAGGACACGTCCTCCCAACTCACCCCGTCCGGGGGGTTGGCCACCGGGAAGTTCACCCGGTCGCGCAAGGGGTAGGTGGGCGGGGTGCCGTCGGCGACCTTGTTCAGCTTGTACGGGTGACCGCTGAGCATGAACTCGTCGTAGATGGCCTGGTGGCACGAGGCGCAGTTGGCAGCGCCGACATAGGCGGCCTGGCTGGTTGTGTCCGGGGGGACCGGCTGGAGGGGACTCAGGTCGCTTTCGCAACCGGCCACCAGCAGCAGCACACCCGGAATCAGCAGGATGAGGAAGCGGGTGAATCGATGGGACATGGCGACTCCCTTCGGAATCGGGACGGTGGATAATCCAATCAACGTACAGTTGATCACTGGGATTATTCGGTCATGTCATGGAAATGTCAACAAATAAACAGAAAAGGTTATTAAAAAAACATCCGAAAATGAAACCAGTATTCATATAAATAGAGTAGGGATATCCAAAATCCGTCTTATTTCATCGCAACACGATCAAACAGGACAGGTTAACCCGTTTTCTGATATCGCATTAAGATTAATTACGATCATCAGGCCTGATCGCGGGGTTCCTCGCCGAAGATGCGGTGCAGGGTGTCCAGGGCGTGGCGACGCTCCTCCTCGGTGCGCGCCTGCTTGAGGGTCGAGACGGAGCGGCCCAGGACCTTCTTGATGAACTGCTGGAGGCTGCGATCCACCGCCGCGGCCACCTCGGGCGATTCCTTGCGGGCCACGAAACCTACCTGCTTCTCCTTCAGATCCTCCAGGTAGGCGCGGAATTCGGCCACCGTGGGCATCATGTCCAGATCGTCGAGCCAGCGGCGGAATTCATCCAGTTCCTGGGCGATGATCTTCTCGGCATGGGGGACCTGGCGTCGGCGGGCCTCCAGGTTGCCCCTGATGATCTCGTCCAGGTCCTCCAGGCCGAACAGGTACACGCCGCCGATGCCGGCGACGTCGGGATGGATGTCCCGGGGCACGGCGATGTCCAGCATGAACAGGGGGCGGCCCTTGCGGCCCTGCACCGCCTCGGCGACCATCTCCGGCAGGATCACCGGTTCGGTGGCCCCGGTGGTCGAGAGGATGACGTCCGCCTCGGCCAGGGCCGCGGTGAGTTCCTCCCAGGGGAGGTGGTCCACAAGCCCGCAGTTCTCGTGGGGGGAGACCTGGGGAATGTCCTTCATGTCCCCCAGCTTGCCGGCGCGCTTCTCCTCGCGGAGGGCCGCCGTCAGCGCGACGGCGCGGTCGTGGCTGCGGTTGACCACCAGCAGGCGGCCGATGTCGTGCTGCAGGAAGTGGCGGGCGGCCAGGGCTCCGGTCTCGCCGGCCCCGACCAGCATGGCGGTGTGGCTGCACAACCGGGTGAAGAACTTGCGCGCCAGCTCCACCGCGGCGAAGGCCACGCTCACCGCGCCCTTGCTGATATGGGTCTCGGTGCGCACGCGCTTGCCGGTGCGGAAGGCGCCCTGGAAAGCGCGCACCAGCAGGGGGCCGGGTTCCTGGTGCACCCGGGCCAGCCGGTAGGCATCCTTGAGCTGCCCGCTGATCTGGGGCTCGCCCAGCATCATGCTTTCCAGGGC
>JALUJS010000457.1 GCA_027056825.1 Candidatus Krumholzibacteriia bacterium
GCCCTGGAGTTGCCCCTGCGCCCCCACTCCCGCTTCCCCCAACGACCAGCAGGCCTGGTCGCCGGACAACCCGTTGTCCATCAGGCCCACCAGGGAGACCGCGGCCCCGCCGCTCAGGTAGGATCCCGTCACTGCCGGCGGTGACAAGGCCAACCAGGCACCGCCGGCCGGCGGGGGCAACACCATGCTGTCCGCCGCGGCCGGCGACCCGTCCCCGGCAAGGATCCGCAGCCGCAGGTCGTCACCGGGACCGGCCCACACCGGTACGACGATTTCATGGTACCCGTCCCCGTCCCGGTCGACCATCAACGGGGGCAGGGTCAGGGTGTGGGCCAGGAAAAGGGGCCAGCCCGGCAGGTCTTCGAGATTCTCGTCCACCAGGGCGAGGAACCCGTCCTGGAAGGCGATGAGCAGCACCTCGCCTGTCCGGCCGGGAATGCTTCCGACCACAGGATCGAGGGGACGGATATGTCCGAAGTCCCGGACCGACCGCAACACCGGCCCCTGGGACCACAGGCGCACCCCCCCGTCCTGGTCCGCCACCGCCACCAGGGGAGTCCCGTCGGCGGCCTTCAAACCGACCGGGGGGCGCAGGTCCAGGTTCACCTCCAGCAGGACCTCGTTCCACTGGCCGGTGCCGGAAAAGAAGTACACCGCCCCGAACTGGGAAGCGGCCACGATCTCGTCCCCGGCAACACCGTCCAGGTCCCAGGCCAGCGCCCTGGTCAGGCCGCCCTGGCTCGAGGGGTCCGGGAAGATGAAAACCGGCCAGCCCGGCCGCGGGATGCCGTTCATGTCGGTGACGTTGAGGGCGCGGGCGGGAAGATCCACCGTCACTCGCGAGGGCAGGACCAGCGAGTAGTCGCCATCCCCGGCGAGATCGGCCAGGTTGGGATCCCCCGACAGGTTTCCCGGCAGGATGAACGAGGATCCGGCGAAGGAAGCCGGCGCCTCGGCAGTCAGCCGCAGGGTGACCGGTCCCTCGCCCTGGACGCGGCGCACGGCGCAGGCCAGCCAGCCTGAATCCGGGCCGACGATGGTCAGGGTCTCGGCGCCCCCCGCCCCCTGGCCGTCGCTCCGTTGGACCGGGACGGCGAAAGGATCCGTCTCCAGCGCCTGACCGAGAACCCCTGGATCGGCCACCGTGAGGGCGGCGTCCAGCCCGAGAGCAGCGGTGGCCTCCAGCGTGTAGGTCGTTCCCGGCGTGGTGAGCAGCCTGCAGGACGCCACCGGGTGGGCATCGTCCAGGGTATCCACCACCGCCCCGCCGGCGGGCAGGGGCCTGCGCAGGGCTTCGACGGCCGCATCGATCCGCAGCAGCCCCCAACCCCGCACAGAATCCGCGGCGGCGGCCGGCGGCAGGGGCACCGACCCGGCGCCGTCGGCGGTCTCGGCCCGGTCCACCGCCGCGCAGGTCAATGTCAGCAGCCCCCGCAGGGTCCGCGCCGAAGCAGGATCGCGCGGCAGGATCAGGCCCGCGTCGCGGAGGGCCTCATGCAGCGTGTAGACGGCGCCCGCCGCGTGGGCGGCGGCCAGGCTGGTGCCGTACCGCCCGCTGTAGGTATCGTCGGGCTCGTTGTCCGCCACGGTGATCCTGCCGCCGGAGGTCAGCAGCCCGCCCCCGGGAGCCAGCAGATCGGGCTTGGCCACGGCGCCGCCACCGCGTCCGGAGAAGGCGGCGACGGCGCCCTGGTCGTTCACCGCCCCCACGGTCAGGACCCCGGGCACCCGGGCCGGATAGCCGGGCCCGCCCGGAGCGTCCCCCTCGTTGCCCATGGCCACCACCGGCAGGATGCCCGCGGCCACGAAATCGGCCATGGCCGCGGAGATGCCCAGGTCCTCGTCCCAGTTCACCGCGCACAGCACGGTGCGCACCCGGTACAGGTCGGCGTGCTCAAGGGTCCAGGCGCAGGCGGCCAGGAAGTCCCCCGCCCAGGTCCGCCACTGGCCGTCGAAGTCGTAGAATTTCACCACCGTCAGGCGGCCGCCCGGAGCCACGCCGCGATAGTCCGGATCCACCACGCCGCTGCCCGCGGTGGCCGACGCCAACCCGGTCCCGTGATAGTGGTAGTCCCAGGGCCCGGCCGCTGTGGGAAAATCGTCGGTGATGTCGTGCCAGCCGACCACCTTGAACCCCTGCGAGAGGGACCAGCCCAGGTCGGCGGGATACCAGTCGGCCGCGTCACCCACCGCCGGCGGCGGTCCGTCGATGTCATCGTCGGGCGGATCGCCCAGGTCCCCGTGGGCGGTGTCGCAACCGGAATCCAGGATGGCCACCGTGGCGGACCAGTCCCGGCCCAGCAGCCATGGCGCGCGGGCGGCCCGCTCCGCCCCCACCATGCCGCGGCTGACATCCAGGGCGGGACGGCCGCAGCGGTCCAGCAGCAGGCGTCCGTCCAGACCCGCGTCCAGCAGCCTGCGCAGGCCCGCCGCATCCACCGCAACCACCTGCACGCCCCCGCGCAGGTCCAGGTCGTGCAACAGGCGCATGGCGCCCATCCCGCTCCTCGCTGCTGCATCGGC
>JALUJS010000458.1 GCA_027056825.1 Candidatus Krumholzibacteriia bacterium
CGCTACCGGCAAAGCGCCTACGGCATCGCCCTGGGCCTGACGGGAAACCACGACGACGCCATGGACGCGGTGCAGCGCGCCTTCATCAGCGTGCACCGCTCCCTGCACCGCTTCCGTCTGGGCGAGCCTTTCTTTCCCTGGCTGTACCGGATCGTGCGCAACGCCGCCCTGAACCAGAAGCGCAACGAAACCCGTCACCGCGGGGACGTGCCCCTGGAATGGGTCGACCGCGGGGACGGGCGTCCCGACCCGCTGCAGCAGGCCGAGGCCGAGGACCTCCGCCGCCGCATGTGGGAGGCGCTGGCGGACCTGCCCGAGGCCCAGCGCGAGGTGTTTCTCCTGTACCATTTCCAGGGGCTGAAGTACCGGCAGATCGCCGCGGCCCTGGGGATTCCCACGGGGACGGTCATGTCGCGCCTGCACAACGCGCGCCTGCGCCTGCGGACCGCCCTGGGCCTGGAGGGCGAATGATGAGCGGCAAGCGCGAGGATCCCGCGCGGGACGCACTGCTGAGCGCCTATGTGGACGGCGAACTCGACCCGGAGGCCGCCGCCGAGGTGGAGCGGCGCCTGGAGGACGACCCGGAGGCCCGCAGCCTGGTCGCGGACCTGAGGCGCCTGAAGACACTGGCCGGAACCATGCGCATCAGGGATCCGCGGCCCGAGGAATGGGAGCGGTTCTGGGCGAGCCATTACAACCGCGTCGAGCGGTCCCTGGGCTGGCTCCTGCTCGCGGTGGGAGGGCTGCTGGTGGCGGCCTGGGCCGGGTACTCCGTCGTGGCGGCCATCTGGAGCAGTCCGGATCTGCCGACCATCGTCCGTTGGGGCGCCCTGGCGGGCGTCGCGGGTCTGCTGGTGCTTCTGGTTTCGGTAGTGCGGGAACGCCTGCACCGCCGCCGTACGACCCGCTACCGGGACGTCATACGCTGAAAGGACACGCATGGACGGGCAACGAGAGCAGATGCTGGTGGTAACCACCGACACCATCGTCGGCAAGCGCATCGTCAGGACCCTGGGCCTGGTCCGGGGCAACACCATCCGCGCGCGGCACCTGGGTCACGACATCATGGCGGGCTTGCGGAACATGGTCGGCGGTGAGATCACCGACTACACCAAGATGATCGCCGAATGCCGCGAGGAGGCGCTGGACCGCATGGTGGCCCAGGCCGAGGCGAGCGGCGCCAACGCCGTGGTCGGCGTGCGGTTCGCCACCAGCGAGATGATGGAGCACGCCGCCGAACTGCTTGCCTACGGAACGGCGGTGGTCGTGGAGGACGCCTAGCCCGGATCCCCATGCAAACTCAGGGAGGACGCCTTGGCGTCCTCCCTGAGTTTTTACCGGCTGCGGAATCCCTGTTCCTACTCGTCCACCATGCTGATGGCGTCCTCGGGGCAGGCGTCCACGCAGGCTTCACAATCGATGCATTCATCGGCGTTGACCCAGGCCTTGCCGTTGTCCTTCATGGAGATGACTTCGGTGGGGCAGGCTTCCACGCAATCTTCACAACCGACACACTTGGTTTCGTCGACCTTGGCAGGCATTGCTCTTCCTCCTGGGACGTGGTGCAGGCGCCGCCTCGTGCGGCAAAAACTGCAGGAAAGGTAAGACATGAGAACAGGGTGTCAAATCGACAATGATTCTCATGAGTCATGCAAATACCTGCAGTCAGGAGGATTATCGGACCGGGAAAAATGCCTTGAGATTAATCTCGCGACCGGACCAGTTCCGGCCCCGCGTCCGGTAACAGCAGGGGGGGCAGGCAGAGCGCCAGCAGCACCAGGTCGCGCACAAGCAGGGAGAGGCCTACCGCGTGTCCTCCGTCGGTGTTGAAGCAACCGCAACTGATGTCCAGACCCCGGGCCAGGGCGCTGGCGATGGCGATCATGAAGACCACGGTGAGCACGGCGGCCAGCAAGGCGGCGCCCCGCCGGGCGATGCCCAGGACCAGGGCCAGGCCGATGATGGCTTCCAGGACCGGCAACCCGTGGGCGAACGGATGCAGCAGGGGGTAGGGCACCAGGTGGTAGTGGTCCACCGCCTTGGCGAAAGCGGCCGGGTGCAGGAGCTTGTCCAGGCTTGCGAACAGGAATACCCCGCCCACGGCCAGGCGGCTCAGCAGGCCGATCCAACGCATCATTCGTCCTTCCCGCCGGCGGGGGGGGCTGTGAGCGGTCCGCCCGCCTTGCGCCAGGCCTCGATGCCGCCCCGCATGATCACGATATTCCCGTAGCCCCGCTCCTTCAGGCGCCCGGCGATGCCCGAAACGCGCAGCAGGTCGCCGTTCCCGAACAGCACCATGTGGTCCTCGGGAACCAGGAAGTCGAAAAGCTCGAGCAGGTCGTCGTCGAAGCTTTCCTGGCGGATGGGAACCGCGCCGGGAATGGTCGGGCGCTCGTCGCGGGTGCCCGGCCGGGTATCGACGAACAGGTCCAGGCCCTCGTCGTAGATGGCCCGGGCCTGGTCGACGTCGATGAGGGGGGCCTCGAGTTCCATGCGGTAGACCGCCGGGTCGGCGCGC
>JALUJS010000459.1 GCA_027056825.1 Candidatus Krumholzibacteriia bacterium
GACCAGTACGAGTTTCCCGGCGACGACACGCCGATCATCCGCGGCAGCGCGTTGAAGGCCCTGGAGAGCGGTGATCCGGACAGCGACGACGCGAAGTGCATCTTCGAGCTGCTGGACGCCATGGACAGCTACATTCCGCTGCCTGAGCGTGACCTGGACAAGCCGTTCCTGATGCCTGTGGAGGACGTGTTCTCCATCAGTGGTCGCGGGACGGTGGCCACGGGCCGTATCGAGCGCGGGATCATCAAGACGGGCGAGAAGGTGGAGATCGTGGGCATCCGCGAGACCCAGAACACGGTGTGCACGGGTGTGGAGATGTTCCGGAAGATCCTGGACGAGGGTCAGGCCGGTGACAACGTGGGTCTGCTGCTGCGCGGGATGAAGAAGGAAGACGTTGAGCGCGGCATGGTGATCTGCAAGCCGGGTTCGGTGACGCCTCACACGAAGTTCGAGGGCGAGGTCTACATCCTGACGAAGGAGGAGGGTGGCCGTCACACTCCGTTCTTCACGGGTTACCGTCCGCAGTTCTACTTCCGGACGACGGACGTGACGGGCAACGCGACGCTGCCCGAGGGCGTGGAGATGGTGATGCCCGGCGACAACATCAAGATGTCGGTGGAGCTGATCACCCCCATCGCCATGGAAGAGGGCCTGCGCTTCGCCATCCGCGAGGGCGGCCGCACCGTCGGCGCCGGCGTGGTGTCCAAGATCATCGAATAGTAACCGCCTGGCGGTGAGCCGGGCCGCCGCAGCGGCGGCCGAATCGGGAGCAGGGTCTCATGCGGGACATCATCACCCTCGCTTGCACCGAGTGCAAGATGAGGAACTACACGACGAAGAAGAACAAGCGCCTGCATCCGGATCGCGTGCAGTACAAGAAGTACTGCCCCCGGTGCAACAAGCACACCGACCACAAGGAAGCGCGGTAAGGCTTTGGGGCGGCGTCCGTGGCCCGGACGGTCCGCGGACGCCGGATGATTAAGGCAGGGGTGTAGCTCAGCTGGTAGAGCATCGGTCTCCAAAACCGAGGGTCGCGGGTTCGAGCCCTGCCGCCCCTGCCATTTCTTCCGGCGCAGGCCGGATCCGGGCGACCGGGTCCCAGAGACAAAGGATCAGCGGATGTTTGCCCGACTGATGAACTACTTCCGGGAGACCGGGCAGGAGATGAAGCGCGTCTCGTGGCCCACGGTCGCCGAACTCAAGGAATCCACGGTGGTGGTCATCATCACGGTGTTCATCCTCACCGTGCTGCTGTTCGCCGCCGACAAGATCCTGGATCTGGGGATCCAGCAGTTGATCGCGCTGGGCTGATTGTTGCCGGCGCGGAGTTCGAAATCAAGACGTGCCGCGAAGCGGGCCCATGGCCCCGTTTTCGTGGTGTGTCTGTGTCCTTTCCAGGTTCTGTAGCCGCGGGGGCAGGCCGTGTTTCAAGCTGACGGAAATCACAACGGGGACGCCGGACGCGACAAGGACGTGTTCGACGGTTTCGACGAGAAGGCCGAGGAGTTGGCGCGCGAGGCCGACGAGGCCGAGGACGCCGACGCCCTGTTCATGGACCTGCCCGAGGAGGGCGGGGACCAGGCCGAAGCGCCCGCCGCGGACGAGGCCCCCGTCGCCCCGGCCAACGCCGAGACCGGCGACGAGCTGCTGGACGCCGTCCAGATCGAGCTGAGCCCGGAGGAGCAGGCGGAAATCGAGCGGCGCGGCCGCATGAAGTGGTACGTGATCCACGCGAACACCGGCCACGAGAACAAGGTCAAGCGCAATATCGAGATGGCCATCAAGTCGAATCACATGGAGGACTATTTCGGCGAAGTGCTGGTGGCCACCCAGGAAGTGACGGAGATGAAGAACGGCAAGCGCTCCACCGTGAAGCGCAAGTTCTTCCCCAGCTACATCCTGGTCGAGATGATCATGAACAAGGAGACCCAGCACTTCATCAACAGTATTCCGGGGGTGACCCGCTTCATCGGCGGCACGCCCCTGAAGCCCCAGCCCATCACCCGCGAGGAGGTGGATCGCATCCTGGGCCGCATCTCCGCCCCCGAGGAGGCCGGAGAGACCCTGGAGATCCCCTACGAGGTGGGCGACAGCGTGCAGGTCATGGATGGACCGTTCACCGAGTGGGTTGGGGTCATCAACGAGATCAATCGTGACAAGGGCAAGCTCAAGGTCATGATCTCGATTTTCGGTTCGGAGACCCCGGTGGAACTGGACTTCCTGCAGGTCAAGCCTGTCTGACGCCCGTTCCCCGTTGTCCTTGCCGCCCGAGGAGATGTCTGGCTCCGAAGGCGGCGGCCGCGCGCGTTCCTCTCAACGCAGTGCGGATGTTCCATAGAAGAGGTGGAGCCGGAGCCTCCCGGCGCAGCGGGTGTGGACTCCCCGCCGGTGCCGCAGGTCCTGGTGCAAGCCCGGTCACTATTGAAGGAGAGCCGTCGACATGGCCAAGAAAGTCATGACGCAGATCAAGTTGCAGATCAAGGCCGGGCAGGCCAATCCCGCCCCTCCGGTGGG
>JALUJS010000460.1 GCA_027056825.1 Candidatus Krumholzibacteriia bacterium
CTATGGCGAGCTGGTGGACAAGGTCACCGGCGGGGTGGCCCTGGTGCTGGTGGTGCTGTCCTCCATCGGCCTGATGGTCGGCGGCATCGGGGTGATGAACATCATGCTGATCTCGGTGACCGAGAGGACGCGCGAGATCGGGGTGCGCATGGCCGTGGGCGCCCGCCGCCGCGACGTGCTGCTGCAGGTCCTCATCGAGGCGGGCACCCTGACGGGGATCGGCGGGGTTCTGGGCATCATCTGCGGGTATTTCGCGTCCTGGGGCATGACCCACGTGCTGCGCTTCCCCTTCTCCATCTCGCCGGTGGTGACGGTGGGAGCGGCCCTGTTCTCGGTTGCCATCGGCGTGTTCTTCGGGTTGTATCCCGCCAACAAGGCCGCCCGCATGGACCCCATCGCGGCCCTGGGGCGCGAGTGACCACTGTGACAGACAGGAAGGAGCCGGTGTGGAGCGATTCGAGCTGTGCGTGATCGGCAGCGGACCCGGAGGCCAGAAGGCCGCCATCCAGGCGGCCAAGCTCGGCAAGCGCGTGTGCGTGGTCGAGAAGATGGAGCAGGTGGGCGGCGTGGCCATCCACACCGGGACCATCCCCTCCAAGGCCCTGCGCGAGGCGATCCTGCAGGCCACCCAGGGGCGCGACCACCTTACCGTGCGTGGCGAGATCAAGGCCGGCCGCATCGACATCGGCCACCTGCTGCGCAGCTGTCAGCGCATCATCGCCACCGAGATGGAGATCGTGCAGGGCCAGCTGCGGCGCAACGGAGTGGAAATCTTCACCGGCGCCGCGGCCTTCAGCGGCGACCATGAAGTCACGGTCCGGGGTTCCCGCGGGGAAATCCGGGTCACCGCCGACAAGTTCGTCATCGCCGTGGGCACCGAGCCTCTGCGTCCGGAGGGGGTCCCCTTCGACCGGGAGCGGGTCCTGACCTCCGACGACCTGCTGCATATGCCGGCCCTGCCGGAGACCCTGGTCGTCATCGGGGCCGGGGTCATCGGCACCGAATTCGCCTCGATGTTCTCGCGCCTGGGGATCCGGGTGACCCTGGTCGACCGCGGCCAGCGCGTGCTGGGGTTCCTGGACCAGCAGATCGGAGAGGCCCTGCAGTACCACCTGCGCAACCGGGGCATGGTCCTGCGCCTGGGCGAGGAAGTCGAGAGCGTGCGCGTGACCGGGGACGGCGACCGGGCGCAGGCGGTCGTGGACCTGGTCAGCGGCAAGACCCTCAAGGCCGACATGGTCCTGTTCTGCAGGGGCCGCCAGGGCGCCACCGGTCCGCTGAACCTCGCGGCCGTGGGGCTAAAGGCCGACGCTCGCGGCCGCCTGGAGGTGGACGAGGGGTTCTGCACCGCCAACCCGGACGTCTACGCGGTGGGCGACGTGATCGGCTTTCCCGCCCTGGCGTCCACGTCCATGAACCAGGGCCGCCGCGCCGCCTGCCATATCTTCGGGCGCATCTACGCCGACGCCGGCGAGCTGTTTCCCTTCGGCATCTATTCCATTCCCGAGATCAGCATGGTGGGGGACAACGAGGAGCAGCTCACCGAGAAGGGCGTGCCCTACGAAACGGGCGTCGCGCGCTACCGCGAGATCGCCCGCGGCCAGCTCATCGGCGACGAGGTGGGCATGCTCAAGCTCCTGTTCAGTCCCCTGGATCGCCGCGTGCTCGGCGTGCACATCATCGGCACCGGGGCCACCGAACTGATCCACATCGGCCAGGCGGCCATGGCCCTGGGGGGGACCGTGGACTACTTCGTGGAGAACGCCTTCAACTATCCGACCCTGGCCGAATGCTATCGCGTGGCCGCCCTCAACGGCATCAACAAGCTGCGGGATTGACCGCGGGCCCGGCCCCGGCGCCCGCCGTCACGGAAAAGCCCCCGGCCGCAGCCGGGGGCTTCGTCGCGCGACGGACGCGCAGGAACGGTTCCGGGTTCAGCTAGCGTTCCCAGGAGGGAATGCGGCCCGGCGTGTAGGGCGCCTTGGCGGCCTCCAACCGGTCCTCGAGCCCCTTGAGGTCCTTCTCCACCAGGCCGGTCAGGTCCTGCAGCAGGGGCGCGAACTGGTCGCCCGCGATCTGGAGGTTCCTGCGCATGGTGCCGGTGGGCGCGGAGGTGATGTCCTTCAGACCCCACCGCACGCGGTTCACGCGGGCGGAGATGCCGGGCAGGGTGGGCTCCATACGGCTGCTGACGGTGCGGTCACCGTACAGGGCCGTCTTCATGTCCTGCAGCCGGGCGTCGAGGGCGTCCACCTCGTCAAGCAGGTCCAGGCCCAGGGCGGGGGTGATCTCCACCGCCTTGCGCACGTGGTCCAGGCGCTTCTGCGCCTCGGCCAGGGTGCGCCCGGCGCCCTGCACGGCGCGGTACAGCTCGTTGGCCCGCGCCTGGAAGGCGGCCAGGTCGCCGTAGTCCGGAGCGGGGGTGGTGCTCAGGTCCAGCAGCCTGGTGTGGAACTCCACGGGGCCGGCCAGTTGCGTCTCCTGGCCGCGCACCCGTTTGGCCAGGGTGACGCTGTAGGTTCCCGGCGGCAGCAGCGAACCCGCGGGGACCGGGTCCCAGGGCGTCTCCGGCCCCTTCTTCTTGAGCTGCACCGGCCCGAGGTCGGGGCCGCGCAGGTCCCAGGCCACGCGGTGGAAACCCTTGCCGACCGGGCCGTTGATCCGGCGCACGACGTTGCCGTCGGCGTCCCGGATGGTCAGGATGATCTGCGGGTCGTGTTCGCGGTCCTCGGCGCGCAGTTCGTCCCAGGGCGGATAGAAGACGGGCTCGTCGTTCTCGACCAGCTTCTTCTCGCGCTCCTTGCGCTGCTCCTTCAGGGTCTCCAGGCCCTCGGCCAGGTGATAGGTGATCACCGCGCCGAAGGGCGGGTTCTTCGCCGTGTAGAGGGCGTCGCCCTGGCTGCCCTTGTTGCTGTCGCCCAGGGGGGTGGCGGGCACGTAGATCAGGGCGTCCTTGACCGGGAAGATCACGGCGTCCTGCTCCAGGGTCCGCGGCGTGAGATTCCGC
Source organism: Candidatus Krumholzibacteriia bacterium (assembly GCA_027056825.1). Lineage (GTDB taxonomy): Bacteria > Krumholzibacteriota > Krumholzibacteriia > LZORAL124-64-63 > LZORAL124-64-63 > JAHJTW01. Next base: position 3,008 of record JALUJS010000460.1, read on the forward strand.
AGGGGCGTGTAGTCGTCCAGGATGTAGAAACCGCGCCCGAAGGTGGCGATGACCAGGTCGTTCTCGCGGCGCTGGATCTCCAGGTCACGGCAGGCGATGGGCGGCAGGCCGGCCTTCAGGCGGGTCCAGAACTTCCCGCCGTCGCGGGTGAAGTACACGCCGTACTCGGTGCCGGCGAACAGCAGGTCCGGATCCACGTGGTCCTGGGCCAGGGAGTACACCACGCCCTCGGGCAGGTTGCCGGCGATGGACTTCCACTTGCGGCCGCCGTCGGTGCTTTTCAGGACGTACGGCGTGAAGTCGTCGCGCTTGTGGTTGTCGAAGCTGGCGAAGACCACGTCGGCGTCGAACCGGGAGGGCTCGATGTCGCTGACGTAGCTCTGGTCCGGCACGCCGGGGAAGTGGGCGATCTTCGTCCAGGAGCCGCCGGCGTCGGCGGTCACCTGGATCAGGCCGTCGTCCGTACCGGCAAAGAGCAGGTCCTCACGCACCGGGGACTCGGCCAGGGAGACCACCGCGCCCCAGAACGAGGTGGACATGTTCTTGGCCACCGCGTCCACGCTCCACACCCGGCCCATGACCTCCAGCCTGTTGCGGTCGATGCCGGCGGAGAGGTCGTCGCTGATGCGTTTCCAGGTGCTGCCCATGTCGTCGCTGCGGAAGACGAACTGGCAGGCGTAGTACAGCCGCTCGTGGTCGTGGGGGCTGATGATCACCGGCGAGTTCCAGTTCCACTTGAAGGGCGCGTCGCCGGGTTCGGGCTGCGGCTGGATGTCCAGGACTTCCCCGCTCCTGCGGTCGTAACGGTTCAGGGCGCCGTACTGCCACTGGCAATAGACGATGTCGGGGTTCTCGGGGTCGGCCGCGGGCTCGAAGCCGTCGCCGCCGAGCAGGAAGAACCAGTCGCGGTTGCCGGCGCCGTGGCCGTACAGGGTCCGCGAGGGCCCGCCGATGGTGTTGTTGTCCTGGGTGCCGCCATAGACGTTGTAGAAGGGGGTGTCGTAGTCCACGGAAACGCGGTAGAACTGGGTCACCGGCAGGTTGGCCACGAAGCGCCAGGTCGCACCCTGGTTGAAGCTCTCGTAGACGCCGCCGTCGCAGCCGTCCAGCAGGTGGTCCGGGCGTTGCGGATCGATCCACAGGGCGTGGTTGTCCACGTGCTTGGTGAATTTGCTGATGCGGCGCCAGGATTTGCCGCCGTCCTCGGTAACCTGCAGGAAGGTGTCCATCTTGTAGACGCGGTCCGGGTGCACCGGGTCGGCGACGATCTCGTTGTAGTACTGCGGGCTGCTGGTCACGCCGTCGTGCATCTTCTCCCAGGAGGCGCCGCGGTTCTGCGAGCGGAAGAAACCACCCTTGCCGTCGGCGGCCTCCACGATGGCGTACACGGTATCGGGGGCCTGGGGCGGAATGGCCAGGCCGATGCGGCCCATGTCCACCGTCGGGAGCCCGTTGGTAAGCTCGGTCCAGTCGGCGCCGCCGTTGGTGGTCTTGTAAATCCCCGAGCCGGGCCCGCCGTCGATCAGGACCCACAGGTGCCGGCGACGCTGGTAGGCCGCGGCGTAGATGGTGTCCGGATCACGGGGGTCCATGACCAGGTCCACCACGCCGGTGTCCTGGTCGATATCCAGCACCTTGTTCCAGGTCTCGCCGCCGTCGGTGGTCTTGTAGACCCCGCGGTCGCCGCCCGGCCCCCACAGCGGCCCTTCAGCCGCCACGTAGACGATGTTCTCGTCCTGCGGGTGCACGAGGATGCGACCGATATGCATGGAGCGTTTCAGCCCCATGTTCCGCCAGGTCTTGCCTCCGTCGAGGGAGCGGTACACGCCGTCGCCGTAGGAGACGCTGCGCTGGCTGTTGCTCTCGCCGGTGCCCACCCACAGGATGTTCGGGTTGGTGGGGGCCAACGCCAGGCAGCCGATGGAATAGCTGTTCTGGCCGTCGAAGATGGGAAAGAAGGTGGTGCCGCCATCGGTGGTCTCCCACACTCCCCCTGAGCAGGCGCCCACGTAGTAGTGGAAGGGGTTGCGGGGGTCCACGGCGAAGTCACCGATACGGCCCGAGGCGATGGCAGGGCCGATGGAACGCCACTTCAGGCCGGAGAAGTCGCCGCTCTGCCAGGGACCGGCGTCCTTGTCCTTGTCGGCGGCGCCGGCCAGGGTGGCCGCCATGAGCACGACCAGCAGGAACGCGGCCGGGACGCCCTTTTTCAGGGTGTTGCACAGGGTCATGGTTCAGGTCCTTCTGTCGGGGAGGACAGGCAAAACCCGCCGTCCGGCGGGGTCTGAAGATCCCTGTAGTTATAGCAGAGTTTGCCACCCGAGCAAAGGGTTTGAGGGCCGGTTCAGCCGATCATGTCAGGCTCCGGCCCGTCAGCGGTCTTGTTCTCCCGGTCCGGGGCTCCCGCATCCTCCTCGCCCGCACCGGGAGCGGAAAGCGGAAGGTAGATGCGGAAGGTGGTGCCCTTGCCGACCTCGCTCTCCACCTCGATGCGTCCGCCGTGGTCCTGGATGATGCCGTGGCTGATGGACAGGCCCAGGCCGGTGCCCTTGCCCACGTCCTTGGTAGTGAAGAAGGGGTCGAAGATCCTGTTGATGATGTCCTGGGGGATCCCTTGGCCGGTATCCGCGATGCGGATCTCGATCTCGTCGTCCACCTGGCGCGTGCCCACCGTGATGGTTCCGCCGCCGGGGGGCATGGCGTGGGAGGCGTTGACCAGCATGTTCATGATCACCTGGTTGATCTGTCCGGCGTGACACCGGACGCTGGGGATCTCCCCGTATTCGCGCCGGACCTCGCAGTTGTACTTCAACTCGTTCCAGACCATCTTGATCATGGCCTCGATGCCCTCGTTCACGTCGTATTCCTGGGATTCCTTGCTGTCGGACCGCGCGAAGCTCTTGAGGTTCTGGACGATCTCGGCCACCCGGTGCACGCCCTCCATGGACTCGGTCAGCACGTTCTCGACGTCTTCGAGGATAAACTCGAGGTCCTCCTCTTCCTTGAGGGTGCGGATCTCGCCGCGGAGCTGCTCCCGGCGTTCCTCTGCGGCGGCTTCCTCGAGGTCCGTGTACAGCCGCAGCAGGGCGGCCATGGTGTCCACGTATTCGGAAAGGGTGCCCAGGTTGCTGGTCACGAATCCCACCGGATTGTTGATCTCGTGGGCCACGCCGGCGGCCAGCTGCCCGATGGAGGCGAGTTTTTCCGACTGGACGACCTGGTCCTTGTGCCTTTTCAGCTCCTCGTTGGCCAGGGCCAGGTCCCGGTGGGAGCGACGCAACGCCTCTTCGGCGGCTTTGCGTTCGCTGATGTCCAGGAAGCTCAGGACCGCCTGCTGGCCCCCCTTTTGCCGGACCCGGGTCAACGAGAGGATCACCGGCACTTCGTGACCGTCCTTGTGCAGGAGGGTGGTCTCCATGTCGCGGACCATGCCTTCGGCCATCATGGTCCTGCGGATTTCCTCGCAGTGGGGAGGGCAGAAGGGCGTGACCAGGTTGCCGATCAGTTCGTCGATCTCGTAACCCAGGATGGTGGCCGCGGTGAGGTTGGCGTCCATGATCTGTTCGTGGCCGATGTCCACCACCATCAGACCGGTCTGGGCGGCGTTGAAGATCGCCTGGGAAAAGGCTTCCCCTTCCCTGAGATCGGCTTCGATCCTGCGCAACCGTTCAAGATCCCGCACTGTATCAATATTGTTCGAGGCGACGGTCATGAGTTCCCTCCCGGAACCGGAATAGCCAATGGTTTCCGCTGCTCCCGGTATCGACCGCCGAAGAAAAACCTGAAGGATTTCCCCTGCCGGCCGATGATTTACCAGACCCGTGGATCCACCCCGAGGAGTTGGGACGAATGAGCACCCTGCCCCGCATTCTGTGCGTCGACGACGAGGAGAACATCCTCAAGGCGATCCAGCGCAGCCTGCGCAAGAAGTACGACATCACCACCGCCACGGGGGGCGCCGCCGCCCTGGAGATCCTGGCCAGCGCAGAGCCGTTCGCGGTCATCGTTTCGGACATGAAGATGCCCGAGATGACCGGCGCGGTCTTCCTGAAGCGGGCCCGGGAGCTGTGCCCCGATACGGTCAGGCTGCTGTTGACGGGATTCGCGGAGATGGACGCGGTGATCAGCGCCGTGAACGACGGATTCATCTACCGGTTCCTGAGCAAGCCGTGTTCGGCAAAGGTCCTGTCGGCGGCCATCGACGACGCCGTCGCCCAACACGAATTGCTGATCTCGGAGAAGATCCTGCTGCAGCAGACCCTCAAAGGGAGCATCAAGGCCCTGACCGACATCCTGGCCCTGGCCAATCCCGCCGCTTTCGGGCGCGCCACCCGTATCCGCAAGCTCGCGGCCGAGGTGGGGCGCGAGGCGGGCATGGAGGACATGTGGCAGCTCGAGGTCGCGGCCATGTTCTGCCAGGTGGGCAGCATCACCCTGCCGGCGGACACGGCCCTGAAGCTCTACGACAACCAGCCCCTGACTCCCCAGGAAGAGGCCATGGTCGCCCGGCTGCCCGAGATGAGCCGCAGCATCCTGGCCAACATTCCCCGCCTGGAGCCCGTGCTGGAGATCATGACCTACATGGAGAAGAACTTCGACGGGTCGGGATTGCCGGAAGACACGGTCAAGGGCGAGGATATCCCCCTCGGCGCGCGCATCCTGCGGCTGGCCATCGCCGTGGAGAAACGGCAGAGCCTGGGCGACAGCGTGGGCAGGATGGTGGACTATCTGCGCGCCCAGGAAGGGATGTTCGATCCGGACCTGGTCAAGATCCTGATGGACCTGGTCCGGGGCGGTCTGACCCACGAGGAAGTCCGGGGCCTGACCGTGCACGAACTGCGTACGGGCATGATTCTCACCGAGGAAGTCCGCTCCCGGTCAGGGGTCCTGCTGGTCGCCCCCGGCCAGGAAATCACGGTCAGCCTGCTGGAGCGCATCCACAACTACCACGACACCACCGGGCTGCAACTGCCCATCTGGGTCCGCAACCCCGAGACCCAGGAAGATCCCGAGAACACGCAGGAAACGCTGTCGGTGGGCTGACTGGCCCGATCGGACCGAGGGCGGGAAGCGGGCCGGCCGGCCCGGTCGGGCCGGCGGCCGGAGGAATCGTTCAAACCGGCGTGGGCTGGGACACGCGGGCCTCGATCGCGTGGCGGGAAAACACCACCGGCCGGACGGGCGCGTCCAGGGCCAGGCCGGGAACCGCCACCAGGTG
>JALUJS010000461.1 GCA_027056825.1 Candidatus Krumholzibacteriia bacterium
TCCCCCACCCGGCCGCCAGACACCGCCCGCCGCCAGGGCGCGGGGACGCCCCAGGGCCAGCCAGGCCAGGGTCACCGCCAGCAGCACCAGGGCGGCGCTGACCAGGGCGTCGGCGGCCGAGGCCAGCCAGCCTCCCAGCGCGGGTGTGGCGAAGTAGGCGGGATCCAGCAGGCTCATCACCGACCGGGGAGATACGGGGAATTCGAGGCCGTTGGCCAGATCCGTCAGTCGCGTGGCTGTCTCCAGGCGGGCCAGGACCGCGCGCGCCCCCCAGGCGGCGGCAAGCAGCAGGACGAGGCCGCGGGTATGGACCGGGCGCGGCGCCAGACCGGCCAGGCCCACAAGCAGCCACCCTCCCGCGAACAGGACCAGCCAGATGCTCCTTCTGCGGGCGCCGTCGTCCGAGGAAGCCAGCGGCTCCAGCCACAGCACCGACTCCCTGTCGCCCGGGGTGGGATGGAACACCGCCCCGGAGCGTCCGGTGCGCTCCCACTTGGCCGCCATCCGGGGCCCGGTCACCGTGACGGCCACCGCGCGGCCGCCATCGGCGGCCAGGGTGCCGGGCAACGCGATCTGGATTTCACCGTACAGAGCGGCCCGGCCGGGAACCCACTCGCGGAGATACCAGCGTCCCCCCGCCGAAGCGATCACCCGGCGCCCGACCGCAAGCTCCGCCGGGACGGCCTCCTGCCGGAGGGCGGCGAAGGGCACGGCTCCATCGGTCCAGGCCACCCGTTGATCGTCAACCCACAGGACGACCTCCAGCCCGGCCGCATCCAGGCCGTGATCCGGTCCGCGGCCCCTGATCCGCGCGGCCAGGGAAAACAGGCCCGGTCCGGAGTCCGCGTCGGCTCCCGCGATTTCCGCCTCGGCCTCCCGGGCCAGGTCGTCGCTCCCCTGAAGCAGCCCTTCGAGGCGTTCCCGGGCCGCCGCCAGGCTTTCGGCCTTCGTCCGGACCGCCACCTCCCGGGAAGCCCCGCGGTCCCCGGAAAGGGCGTATCCCCATGCGCCCACCTGGAGCGCCAGCCCGCAGACCACCAGCAGGACCCGCGGATCGAACCACCCGGGCCTCTCGCCGGCGCCCGCATCGCGCCGGCCCGCCGCGGTCAGAACCGCCAGGATGACGATGGAAATGCCGGAAATGACCGCCGGGACCAGGCCGAGCGGGCCGCCGTTCCACACCAGCATCAGCGCGCCCTGCCCGCACAGGACCACCAGGGCCGCAGGCAACAGGGGACCGGACCAGACCGTGCGCATCCGTGCCTCTTACTTGATGGTGGTGATCTCGCTCAGGTACCAGCGGCCTTGCCGCCGGGTCAGGACCAGGACCATGCGCGTGGTGCGACCGCCCCGGGGTCCGGCCAGTTCCCATGTCGCCAGGGCGTGCACCCGGTCCCCTCCGGGGTTCTTCTGGACCCGGTCGAGGACGAAGTCGTTTGTGCGCACGTTCTGGAACAGGTTGCGGAAGTAGTAGAAGGCCTGGCTGGGGCTATAGGTCACCGCGCGTTCGCCCGCGCGGCCCGAAACGACCTTCAGCCCGTCGGGATGCACGAGGCCGGACAAGGCCTTGCGGTCGCTGGCGCGCCACGCCTTGCTGAGGCGGGAAAAGGTCGCCTGGTAGGATGGTCCCTGGTCCCGCGGGGTGCGCTTGGTGTGGGCCGGGGGCGGGGATTGGGCCGGCTGGGCCCGGGCCACCACCGGAGCGGCCAGCAGCAGGAAAAGAACCCATACCTGCGCCCACGCCCCCCACCGGGCCTTTCCGGCCAGGGATCCGGCACGCCGGGCGCCATTCCCGATGGGGCGTTGCAGCAGGGGCATGGTTTCCATCCCATGGTTGATATCAAGAATTTCCCCGGGCGCTGGAATCACCGGGCCCGGTCCCGACAGCGAAAATTCGCAAGAGGCGTGCCACCGGAAATTCCCTTTTCCGGCTCATTTTACCCCCTCGGGGCCGGATTTTTCCACAGGGAACACCCGTGCTCCCGTCCGCCGTCCCCTTCCGGGGTCAGAGTGGACTCCCCCATGCACAAAAAACCGGACGGGGACCCGTGCGCGGCCACCGTCCGGTCAGGTACAATTTTCCGGCTTCCGCGGCCGTTTACATGCTCACCGCCGCCCGCTTCTTGTCCTTCAGGCGGGTCTCGTACCAGTACACCAGCACCGGGCTGGCGATGAACATGGAACTGTAGGTACCGACCACCACGCCGAACACCAGAGCGAAGGCGAAGTCGTGGATCACCGGGCCGCCGAACAGGAACAGCATCAGCGCCACGAACAGCGTGGTCAGCGAGGTCAGGATGGTCCGGCTGAGACACTCGTTGATGGAGCGGTTGATGACCTCGCGGTAACCCTCCTTGCGCCGCAGCTTCATGTTCTCGCGGATCCGGTCGAAAATCACGATGGTGTCGTTCAACGAGTAACCGATGATCGTCAGGAAGGCCGCAATGGTCTGCAGGTTGACCTCGAGGTTCAACAGGGAGAACGCGCCGAGGGTCAGGGTCACT
>JALUJS010000462.1 GCA_027056825.1 Candidatus Krumholzibacteriia bacterium
CTCGCCACGCGTGTCCCCGGTGACGGTCACGGGGCAGGACACCCCCATGCGCCCGACGAAGCGCTCGCGGTCCTCCTCGGTGCACACCCCCAGGTGGGCGAAGCGGTCGAACACGTCCCGGTACAGCAGGCGGCCCGGGCCCTTCAGGCGGGCGCTGCCCGGTTGCAGGGAACCGGCCAGCAGGACCACCGGCACCCCGGCCCGGTCGGCCGCGAGCACCTGGTTGGGCCAGCAGTCGAACTTCACGAAGACCAGCAGGGACGGCCGCCACGCCGCCACCAGCCGGTCCATGGTCCCGGGGCTGTCCAGGGGCAGGTAGTCGTGCAGATCGGCGCAGGGCCGTTCCCGCGCGTACTCCATGCCCGAGGGAGAATAGTGGGTCACCGCGATGGGCAGGCCCGGCACCTCCTCGCGCAGGGCCGCGATGACCGGGCGGGCCTGTTCGTACTCGCCGACGCTGGTGACGTGGAACCAGGCGCAACCTTGCAGGTCCGGACCCGCGGTGCACAGCCGGTCCATCAGGCCGCGGCGGCCGGCCAACCCCGCGCGCAGCTTGGCGGAGAAGGGGGACGCCAGGGGGACGGCGGCGGCCAGGGCCGGGCTGACGGCCCGGTAGAGGCGCAGCACCGGACCGCAGGGGCGGCTGTTGCCGGGGGCGGTGGTCATGCCGGTCTCCCGGCGGTGAGTTCTTCCCATCGGGGCAAGAGGGCGTCCAGGGCCTGGTCGGGGGTGATCTGCGCCAGGCAGGCCAGGTCTTGCCGGTGGCAGGGCCGTTTGCCGTTGCGGGAGCAGGGCCGGCAGTCCAGGTCCCGTTCCAGCACGCCGCTGCCGGGAAGCAGGGGGTAGTAGCCGAATTCCCGCACGGTGGGGCCGAAGAACGCCAGCACGGGCGTACCTGTGGCCTCGGCCAGGTGCAGCAGACCGCTGTCGTTGGTGACCAGCAGGGTGCAGGCGGCCAGTTCTTGCGCCACCTCGACCAGTGTGCGGCCGCGAACCACGCGGACTGAGGGGGAGTCGGCAAGGCTGGCCAGGGGGGAGGAATCGAACCAGGCCTCCTCCCGCGGACCCAGGAAGATCCGCAGTCCGGCGCCGGTGCGCCGCCGGAATTCCTCCGCCAGCCGGCGGAAATGCGCGGCGGGCCAGCGCTTGGTGTCCCACATGGCGCCGGGGGCCAAGCCCAGGGTTGGCCCGGAATTTTCGGCGCCGGCGGCGGGGATCGCCAGCGGCGGGACGCAGGCCGGGGTTACGGTGCAGGCCAGGACTTCTCCGAACCGGTCGGTCATGTGACGCTCCAGGGCCGCGCTGCGCCGGCCGGTGCGCAGGAAGCGCAGCCTGGCCGCGGTGTCCTTGGCCAGACGACGATCCGGGCGCCGACCCATCAACCCCAGCAGCAGGTGGCTGCGCAGGACGTTGTGGGCGTCGAGGACTTCGGTGAACCGGGAGCGACGCAGCCGGCGGGCGAGGGCGGCGATGGCGCCCGGACCCGCGCCTGCGGGGACGACGACCGTGTCGATGCCCCGCATCCTGGTCATGAGATCGGCGTACTGGGGTTTGGTGACCAGGGTGACGCGCTCGGCCGATGCCGCGGGCCGGCCGTCCCGTCTGGCGGCGGCGGCCCAGCTCAGCAGGCACAGGTCGCCCAGGGAACTGAAGCGGATGACGAGGATTTCGGCCATGATGAGGGTGATAATGATGACTGGACAGCCTCCTGGCAAGTCCGGGATCGGCCCATGCGCCGCCTTGTCCCCGGCGCGGGAACCAAGTATCATCCCGCATCATCGCCGTCCGGTCCGCGCGGGCCGGCGTTCCTGATCCTGCGAGGTTTGGCCGCGGTCGTGGATTATCTCCTGTTGGCAGTGCTGCTGGTGTTGTCGGCCGCCTTTTCAGGCACCGAGACCGCCTTCTTTTCCCTGCACCGCTCCGAAGTGGCCAAGCTTGTCCGCGAGGAGAAGCGGACCGGCGCGCGCGTCAAGAGCCTGCTGGACCGCTCCCACGACCTGCTTTCGGCCCTGTTGATCGGGAACCTGCTGGTCAACTCCGCGGCCAGCGTGGCGGCCACCGGGCTGATCCTGGCCCACATCGGACCGCGGGGCGTGGCCCTGGCCGTGCCGTTGATCACCCTCAGCCTCCTGCTTTTCGGCGAGATCACCCCCAAGGTGATCGCCCTGCACAAGCGCGAGGCCGTGGTGCGCGCCATGCATCGGCCCCTGGGCATCTGGCTCGCGGCCTGCCGGCCCCTGCTGGCGATGGTCGGGGCCCTGGTGGATGCGGTGGTGGAGGCGATCCCCTGGGAACGGACCGGCTCGCGTCCCCCGGACACGAGGGAACTGCAGGTGGCCTGCGAACTGGCCGTCTGCGACGGGGCCCTGAACGCGACCGAGGCGGCCTCGCTGGCCCGGCTGCTGGAGCTTGGTGAACTGGAGGTGGTCCATGTCATGACCCCCCGCACCGAGGTCGTCACCCTGCGCCGGGACATGTCCCTGCGGCAGGTGCTGGCGGTCGCCCGGCGCGCGGGCTACAACCGCTATCCGGTCTGGGACGAGCAGGAACGCAAGCTGGACGGACTGTTCCACCTGAAGGATCTGCTGGGCGCTGGCGAGCCGCCGGAGCGGCCATTGGCCGGACCCCTGCGGCCGCTGCACTTCGTGCCTGAGAGCAAGGACGTCGCCGCCCTGCTGTCGGAAATGCGGACCGGCGGCACCCACCTGGCCGCGGTGGTGGACGAGCACGGGGACTTCACGGGCATCGCCACCATGGCCGATTGTCTGCACGCCCTGCTGGGGCCGGTGGCCGACGCGGCCGGCGACGACAGACAGGCGGTGCCCCTGGGACCGGGCCGGTGGCTGGCGCCCGGACGCCTGGAGGTGCGCGACCTGGCCTCGGTCTGCGGCGTGGAGTTTCCGGCGAGCCGGGACTATGTGACGGTTGCCGGTTTCATCATGGCCCGGCTGGGCCGTGTTCCGCGGCCGGGCGACCGGGTGGAGTTCGAGGGGGTCCGGCTGACGGTCCTGGAGATGAGCGACCACCGGATCGACACGGTGGAGATCCTGCGGGCGGAGGATACCGGCCCGGAAGCCGACCGGGAGGGATCATGACGGCGGGGCCGCAGCTGGGGGGAAACCATCTCGGCCTGCCCGCGGTTGTGGGGATCGGGACGGTGTGCCTGCTGGTGGCGGGGTTCTTCTCGGGATCCGAGACCGGGGCCATGAGTCTCAGCCGGGCCCGGGTGCATCTGCTGGTCCGCCGCCTGCGGTGTTCCCGGGCCGCACGACAGCTGGAAGCGATGCTCACGGGTCTTGAGGACATCGTCATGACCTGCCTCATCGGAACCAACCTGTTCAATGTCGTGTTCAGCGCCGTGGTGACCATGGCGGTGACCAGCCGCCTGGGACCGGAGCGGGAATGGTTGGCGGTGGTCCTGGTCTCGGTGCTGGTGATCCTGTTCTCGGAGATCCTGCCCAAGGTCCTGTACCGGGAATACCCCGAAAGGCTCATGCTCGCCTCGGTCCTGCCCCTGCAGGCCGCCCGCGGCGTGCTGTGGCCGGTGCGGATGGTCCTTGGCCTCTACTCGCGGCTGTGGCGGGCCATCCTGGGCGAGGGGGACGACGCCGAGGGTTTCGACCGGCGGAGCCTGGCCGCCCTGCTGCTGAGCTACGATGTCCCGGGGGGCCACGAGGAGCGGTTCACCGAACTGGTGCAGCGCTTCCTGCGCCTGTCGCAGCTGCAACTGGCTGATTTCATGCGGCCGCTGGACCGGTTGACGGTCATCACGCCCGACGCCACGGTGGCGTCCTGCCTGGAACTGGCCGCCCGGTCCGGCTACAGCCGCTTCCCCGTGTTGGCCGACGGGGACGAACCCCTGGGCTACGTGTTGATCCGGGACCTGCTCTTCCTGCGGCGCGAGGAACATTCCGGCCCGGTGCCCGGTGACCTGTGGCGGCCGCTGTTGCTGGTGGACGGACGCATGTCGCCGTACGAACTTTTCGAGGAACTGCGCAGCCAGGGTGAGCAGATGGCCATGATCACCGACCCGCGGGGGAAGGTGCGGGGCCTGCTGACCCTGGAGGACCTGATCGAGACGGTGGTCGGTTCGATCAGCGATGAATTCGATCCCGGCCGAAAGGAGGCGTCATGAGCAGCACCGAACTCGGCAAGCACGACCGCACCCTGGTGGCGGTCATCACCCAGTACCAGACCCTGGCCATGATCAGCCTGGGCAAGATCCAGAATCCCGCCACCGGCAAGGTCGAGCGGGATCTGGACCAGGCCAGCGTATTCATCGACATCCTGGAGATGCTCAAGGTCAAGTGCCGGACCGATACGCCCGAGGACATCCTGCGCATGCTCGACACCGCAGTGATGGATCTGCAGCTGAACTACCTGGACGAGCGGAAGAAGGACCAGGCCGCCGCGGAGCGCGGGGAAAAGCAAAAGGAGCAGCAGGAGGAAAAGCGGGAAGACCAGCAGGAAGCAAAGCAGGAGCAGCAGCAGGAGCAGGAGCAAGGGCAGGAGCAGAAGGACACCGCCGAGGGCGAGGCCGCATCTTGAAATTCTCCTCCCTGATCCCCGTGATCCTGCTGGCTGCGAGCGCCAGCGCCGCGGCTTCTCCGGTGGCCGGCCCGGATCCCGCGGCCGGCCGCATGCAGGATGCGGTGATGCTGAGCCGGGCCTTTTCCTCGGTGTCGCAACCGGACGGCCTGCTCACCGTGGGCGCGGGGATCCGGACCCAGACCACGGTCTACCTCCTGGACGGCCAGCTGGAGCGCGTCAGCGGCAAGGACCTGCTGTTGCGCGCCGAGTGGGACCCCTTGCCGTTCCTGGCGATCAGCGGCGAGGTGCCCTGGCGCACCTGGTCCGGGGGCAAGGACTGGCTCGAGGATTCGGGCTCTGGCCTGGGAGACGGTCTGTGGCGCGCCGTGGCTTCGCGCGGATTGGCCGGCGACTGGCTGTACGCGGCGGTCTCCTTCGGCGGGAACCTGCCGGTGGGCGACCAGGCAGCGGGCCTGGGCGAGGGCGTCTTCTCCCCCCAGGCTGCCGCAGGCCTGAGCCTGCGGGTCTGGCGGAATTCCACCCTGCCGGAGATGAGGCTTCACCTGAACTATGGCCATGTCTGGAACCAGGCCGAGGATACCGGCTACGGGACCGGCCGGACCGGCCTGCAGCCCTGGCCCCCGCGCTATCCTTCCGCGGCCGCGGCCGGCGGTCACACGGGCAACGACCAGACTTTCCTGGCGGCGGCCATCGAGTTCCGCAACGCCGCCACGAGCCTGTGGGTCGAATATGCCCGCGACCGTTTCGTGGATGATCCTCCCATCGCGGACAAGGAGCAGCTGCAGACCATCGCCGCGGGACTGCGCTGGGGACTGGAGGAGGGGTGGGCCCTGCACGGGGGCTACCTCGTCAGCCTGGCCCAGGACGATCCGGCCACCGACTGGTACCCCGTCTTTCCCGAGTGGTCCATGACCGTGGCCGTCTCCCGCCAGTTCGGCCTGGGCGGCCACGACCGGGACGGCGACGGGATCCCCGACCGGCGCGACGGCTGTCCCGACCGGGCCGAGGACATCGACGGCTTCCAGGACGATGACGGCTGTCCCGACTTCGACAACGACCAGGACGGGGTGCCCGATGTGGTGGACCTCGCGCCCCTGGTGCCCGAGGACATCGACGGGTTCGAGGACCAGGATGGCAAGCCCGACTACGACAACGACGGTGACGGCATTCCCGACCGGGACGACCTGTGTCCGGACCAGGCGGAGAACTTCAACGGCCACTACGACAACGACGGGTGCCCGGATCATTTCGAGGATGCCGACGGGGACGGGGTTGAGGACGGGAAGGACCAGTGTCCGGACCAGGCCGAGGACCTCGACGGTTTCGAGGACGACGACGGTTGCCCTGATCTGGACAACGACCTGGACGGGATCCCCGACTCCAAGGACGCCTGTCCCGACGAACCGGAGACCTACAACGGGATCGACGACGGGGACGGCTGCCCCGATTAACCCGCATGATTGGATCGCGTAGCGATTCAATCATGCGGGTCAACCCGTCCGCTTCAGGCGTCGGTCCCGGAATCGAGCTTGCGTTTGGCCCGCTGCCAGGCCGCCTCCATCTCTGCGAGAGAGGCTTCGGCCAGCGATGCGCCGCGCGTGCGGAACTCCTCTTCCACCAGGTGGAAACGCTCGCGGAAGCGGCCGTTGACCCGGCGCATGGCGATGTCCGGCTGGACGCCCAGGCGGCGGGCGATGTTCACCACCGCGAACAGCACATCGCCGATCTCGTGTTCCACCGCCGCGGCATCGTCCTGCCCGATGGCCTCGTCCAGTTCCGCCAACTCCTCGTCCAGCTTGGCGCGGACCCCGGCCAGGTCGGGCCAGTCGAAGCCCGCGGTCGCGGCGTCCTTCTGGTAGCGGTAGGCCTGGTGCAGGGGTGCGGTGGCCGGCGGCATGTCCTTCAGGATGGACGCGGCGTCCGGATCCTCGCCCCGCTCGCGTTTTTCCTGGTCCTTGATGGCGTTCCACTGCCGCTGGCTGGCCTCGGTGTCCTCGGCCTCGGCTTCCCCGAAGACGTGGGGATGGCGGCGGATCAGCTTGGCGTTGCCCTCGGCGGCGATGCGCTGCATGTCCACGTCGTCGTGCTCGCCGAGGATCTCCGCGCAGAAGCAGGTCATGAACAGCAGGTCACCCAGCTCCTCGCGCACCCCGCGCAGGTCGTTGCGCATGGCGGCCTCGACCAGTTCCGCGGCCTCGTCCAGCAGGTAGCGGGAGGCGCTCAGGAGGGTCTGCTTGCGGTCCCAGGGACAGCCGCCGGGCGCGCGCAGGGTGTGGATGGTGGCCAGCAGTTCGGCGAAGGCGTCGGACATGGATGGATCCTTTCTCGCCCGGATGGTCGAATCGCCACGCGATCCCGCAAGCGCTGCAATGATCCGGGCTGGGCGTTCGGGAAAGGTTTCAAGGTAAATCACATTGGCCGGGGGCGAAACCTTTGTTAACCTTGTCGGTCGCACCGCGCATGGCGCGGACCGGAAGCAGACCACCGCCCCCGTACGCGAAACGGACACCGTCTTGACCGAGTGGATCAGAATCAAGGGCGCGCGCCAGCACAACCTGCGCGACATCGACGTGTCCTTCCCGCGGGGCGTGATGACCGCCGTCTCGGGCCTGTCCGGGTCGGGCAAGTCCTCGCTGGTCTTCGACACCCTCTACGCCGAGGGCCAGCGCGCCTACGTCGAATCGTTGTCCACCTATGCCCGGCAGTTCCTCGAACGCCTGCCCAAGCCGGATGTGGACTGGATCGAGGGCATCAGTCCGGCCATCGCCATCCAGCAGCGCAACGCGGTGACCAGCGGCCGCAGCACCGTGGGCACCGTCACCGAGATCAACGACTACCTGCGGGTGTTGTGGGCGCGGGCGGGCCGGATCGTGTGTCCGGACTGCAACCTGGCCGTCACCCGGGAGACTCCCGCCGGCATCTGGCGCGCGATCCGCAGGGAACCGGGCGAGGAGGCGGCGGTCCTGGTCTGCATGCCCGTGGATTTCGGGCCCGACGGCGCGGCCCCCGGCTGGGCCGAGGCCCTGCTGGCCCAGGGCTTCCAGCGCGTGCTGCTGGACGGCGAGGTCGTGCGCCTGGAGGACGCGGTCGCCGCCGGGACCGCCGGCATGGCCTCCTGCCAGGTGGTGCTGGACCGGCTCAAGGTGGGATCCCGGGCGCGCTCCCGCTTCATCGAGGCGGTGGAGCTGGCCCTGGCCCAGGGCGGCGGCCGGGTGAGCGTGCGCGAGGCCGCCGGCAAGGGCGTGTGGAACTTCACCAGCGACCTGGCCTGCACCGGGTGCGGCCGCGTATTCCTCGAACCCACCCCGCGCCTGTTCTCCTTCAACTCCCCGGAGGGCGCCTGCCCCGCCTGCAAGGGATTCGGCAACCGCCTGGAGTTCGATGAGAACCTCATCGTTCCCGACCCTGACCTGTGCCTGCGGGACGGGGCGATCAAGCCCTGGTCCACCGAGAGCTTCCACCGCCAGTTCACCGGCCTGCTGCGCTTCTGCGCGCGCCACCGGATTCCCGTGGACAAGCCCTTCGGCAAGCTGACGCGCAAGCAGCAGTTGCTGGTCCTCGAGGGCCGGGACAAGGGTTACCAGGGCATCATTCCCTACCTGACGCAGATGCGCCGGGAGATGAAGAAGGGCCACCACCGCTTCTTCACC
>JALUJS010000463.1 GCA_027056825.1 Candidatus Krumholzibacteriia bacterium
GGTTGAAGGATCATATGGCCGTCAGAACCCCAGGTTCCACGACAGCGCGTAGAGTTCGGCGATGAAGTCGTCGCCGAGGTTCCCGTCGTACTGCCAGCGGCGGTAGGTGAACGACACCTGCGAGTTGTCGCCGGCCACGAGGCCCACCCGTCCGTACCAGCGGTCCATGTCGTTGGCCACCGAGTCGCGGTTGCGGACCCGCTCGTAGTGGCCCTCGACGGTCCAGCGGTCGGCCGGATGCAGGATCACGCCCTGGCTCCAGCGGTAGGTCTCGGTCTCGTAGGCCACGGGACTGTAGACCGCTTCGTTGGCGAAGGCCGCCGCCGGTCCCTGATCGATCCCGTAGTCCTCCTTGCCGTAGGCGAAGTTGGTCATCAGGGCGACCTTGGGCGTCGGAGACCAGGTGCCGGTGACGAACATCCGGTCGGCGTCCCAGGTCGTCTTCGAACCGTCCACGGCGTCCTGGGCGAAGGATTCCCGCACCAGTTCGTACCCGCCGTCGGCGGACAGGGGCCCTGCCGGTCGCCAGCGCAGGGTGGCGCGGTACCGGAGGCGTTTCCAGGTGCGGTCGCCCTGGGCGTACTGGCCGTCCAGGGCGTGGTCGGTCTGGTCGACGGCTTCGTGCCGGCCGCCCAGCCGCTGGGTCAGCGACCAGTGGCGGTCCAGCTTCAGCCGCGAGCGGACCGAGCCCTCGTGACGGTTCAGCAGGCGGGTGCTGCTCTGGACGGTCTGCAGGACCGCACCGTCCAGGAATTCCCTGATATCGACCGTGTTGACATCCTCGTCCTGGTGGCGGTAACGGTAGCGCACCCACCAGGCCGCCTTGCCGCGGGTCCTGCTCAAGGAGATCTCCGCCGACTCCTCCACGCGGTTGCGCTCGGTGCTGGCGTCCTTGACCATGGAGTTGCCCAGGTCGTTGGCGGCATGGCTCACACCGACCTGGTCCAGCGAGCTGACCCGTCCGAGCACACGCAGGCGCCAACCGGACGCGGCCAGGCGTACGAAGCCTGCCTGACCGGTGTGCCGGCGCAGGTCCGTCTCGGTGCCGTCGGAGGCGAGGGTCGCCGCCGGTTGGGCGCCTCCGGCCAGGCCGCGCGACTCGACGGGTTTGCTGTTGACCCAGGCGTAGCCGTAGGCGCAGAACACCAGCCATCCGGCGGACGGCGTGGTGCTGGCCCCCAGGCGCAGGTGCACGCTGCGGCGGTCGAGGTCGGCCGTGGTCAGGGTGGCCACGCCCTCGTTCGGGGTGGCGACCATGCGGTCGCCGCCGTCCTTCTGGACATCCACGCCCCAGGTCACGGTGGTGCGGCCCAGCAGGTGCCGTCCCTGCAGGTAGCCCTTCCGTGTCCAGGTATCGTCGTCCAGGTTGGACGGGGCCCCGAACAGGTAGTCGCCCGTGGCGAGGCCCCGCGCGAGGCTGGCCCTGGCGCCTGTATTCTGCCGGTCGCTCAAGCCGCCGCTGATGCGGTGCCTGGCGTCCAGGCGCCAACCGAAGTCCGCCCCGAACGCCTCCCGCTCCAGGCGAGGCTGGCCCGCAAGCAGGAAGGGCGTTCCGGCCGGCCGGTAGGGATCGTCCGTGGTGGGGTCGTCCCAATACAGCCAGCGTCGCATGGAGACGTCCAGGTGGAAGGCCGCCGGATCACCGGTGTGGACCAGCAATCCGCCGGTCAACTCGTCGTCCGTGTCGCCCCAGGCGCGCACGGTGGTTCGCCGGCCGTCCTCCCAGGGCGAAACGTAGCCCAGCAGGAAGGATCCCCGGTCGTCATCGGTCATGCCGGTGGATTCGGCGAGCTTGGCGCCGCTGCCGCGTCCGTCGAGATGACCCCAGGTAAGGGTGAAACTGCTGAACAACCCCGGGTCGTCGCCAACCGGCGCCCAGATCCGCCCCTGTTGCACGGGGGGCTGGGCCAGGACGCCGCAGGCGAACACGAGGGCCAGCAGGGCCGCGCCACAGGCCGCGAGCCGCGGTCCGTGGAGCAGGGTCTTGCCGTGCAGGATGTTACTCATGCCGCCCTCCTCAGGGTTTCAGGAAATGCTCATCGAGGTTGGACCCGTGGATCTCCGCGTGGCAGTCGTAGCAATGCGCCCGCCGGCCGAGGAATTCCAGGTGGTCCGTATCCCCGATGACGGGATAGTCCGGTGTGAAATGACAGCGCATGCACAGCGAGTTGTCGTCCTGCCGCAGCAGGCGGTCGTTGGGCGACCCGTGGACATCGTGGCAGACGCTGCAGGTTTCGGTCTGGACGGCGTCGTGTTCGAACACGAAGGGACCGCCCAGCTCGCCGTGGCAGGCATAGCAGGCGCGGTTCTCCTCGGCGCCGAAAGTGACGGCCGTCGCGGCGTCCGGGTGGGGAGCGTGGCAGTCCACGCAGTCTACCTGGCCCTCGAGCACCGGGTGATGGTACTGCAGGCGGAACCGCCACTGCTGGTCGGTATGGCACTGCAGGCAGAACTCGCCGCCCACGCGGAAATCTGCGCGGGGGCGCACGTCGCCGGATGTG
>JALUJS010000464.1 GCA_027056825.1 Candidatus Krumholzibacteriia bacterium
TTCCCGCCACCGCCACCTACGACGGTTTCTGGCAGGTGGACAGCGCCATCGGCCTGACCGGGCGGCTGCGGGATCTGTGGTCCGAGGAGTTGGACTGGGCGGTGGAGGATGGAGACCTGCCCCGCACCCCCCTGACGGTCCTGACCGGGGAGCTGGCCGCCAAGGCCTGGCGACGGGAGTTCCTGCCCGTGCTGGCCGGGCACCGATGCCCCCCTGTGGAGGTGGTGGGGGTCCCCAACACCTTCTACGGCAACTCGGTGACGGTGGCCGGTCTGCTCTCCGGCGGTGACCTGCGCCGCGCCCTGCTGGCATTGCCCGCGGACCCCGCCCGGACGGTGGCCCTGTCCCCCCGGGTGTTCAACAGCGACGGCCTGACCCTCGACGACCTGACCCTCGAGGATATCGCCGTCGGCAGTCCCCACCGGGTCGTTGTGGCCGAAGAAGACGGTTTCATTGCTTTTTGGCGTGATCTGGGCTAGCTTCCGCCTGCCATCACCGACTATCGGAGGACCTGATCATGCCCCTGCGCACCGTGGCCATCGTCGGACGCCCCAATGTGGGCAAGTCCACCCTGTTCAACCGCATCGTGGGCGAGCGGCGCAGCGTCGTCCACGAGACGGCGGGGGTCACGCGCGACCGCATCGCCGAGACCACCGACTGGGCCGGTCATCCGTTCATCCTCCTGGACACCGGCGGCATCATTCCCTTCGGCGAGGCCGACGGCCAGTTCGACAAGCTGGTCACGGCCGTGGCCCAGGACGCCATCGCCGAGGCCGACCTGGTCATCTTCCTGGTCGACGGCAAGGTCGGGCCCATGGCCTGGGACGAAGCCATCGCGCGGGACCTGCGCCGCTGCGGGAAACCCGTGGTCCTGGCCGTCAACAAGGTAGAGAAGCCGGCCGAGGAGCTGAACGTCCACGAGTTCCACGGCCTGGGCCTGGGGGAGCCCCACGGCATCAGCGCCCTGCACGGCCTGGGCGTGGGGGATCTGCTGGACGAGGTGGTCCGGGAATTCCCGGCCCACGAAGCCGATCAGCCCTGCGACTGCAGGGTGGCCATCCTGGGCCGCCCCAACGTGGGCAAATCGAGCCTGCTGAATATCCTGACCGGGGCCGACCACGCCCTGGTCAGCGAGATCCCCGGCACCACCCGCGATTCCATCCACACCGACCTGAAGTGGCACGGCCGCACCATCCGCCTCATCGACACGGCCGGCTTGCGGCGCAAGGCCCGGGTGCAGGAGGCCATCGAGGTCTTCAGCAACATGCGCACCATCCGCGCCCTGGAACAGTGCGACGTGGCCGTGCTTGTGGTCGACGCCGCCACCGGCGCGGTGGCCCAGGACGCCAAGATCGCCGGTTTGATCCACGACGCCGGCAAGGGCGTGGTGGTGGTGTTCAACAAGTGGGACCTGATTCCCGACAAGCAGACCCACACCCACATGGAGGTATGGGACAGGTTCCAGCAGGCCGTTCCCTTCCTCGGCTACGCGCCCTGGTTCACCGGCAGCGCCCTGACCCGCCAGCGCACCGGCAAGGTCATGGAGATGGTCTGGGAGGTCCACGAGCAGCGGCGCAAGCGGGTGCCCACCGCCGAATTCAACGACTTCCTGCAGAAGATCATCCGCATCCAGCAACCGCGGGCCCACCGGGGAGGACTGGGGAAGATCTATTTCGGGACCCAGGCCGAGAAGGAGCCGCCGACCTTCATCCTTTCGGTGAATGAGCCGCGCTTTTTCGCAAGGAACTACTTGCGTTACATCAACAACCAGATCCGGTCGGAATATGGCTTTACCGGCAACCGGATCTTTGTCAAACTCAAGCAACACTGACCGTTGGTCCTGACCCGGATGATCGGATCGCCTGACGCCTCGATCATCGGGGTTAAACCGGAAACCGGACGCAGAATGGAACGACGATGCTGCTGGTGATCTTCCTCCTTTTTTCCTTCCTGCTGGGCGCCGTGCCCTTCAGCTACCTGATCGGCCGGCAGGTCAAGGGCATCGATCTGCGCAAGCACGGTAGCGGCAACCTGGGGGCGACCAACGTGTTCCGCACCCTCGGCCCCTGGTGGGGCGGCCTGTGCCTGGCGCTTGATCTGGCCAAGGGAGCCGCCGCGGTGGGCATGATGACCTGGCTGGTGGGGACATGGCCTCCCGGCGAGCCCACCCCGTTCCACATCACCCCCGACCTGTTCAGGATCTTCGCCGGCGTGGCCGCCGCCCTGGGCCACACCTTCAGCCCCTTCGTGAACTTCCACGGCGGCAAGGGGGTGGCGACCACGGCGGGGGCCTTCGCGGTCCTGGCGCCTTATCCCATCATCCTGGCCACCGTGGCCTTCCTGGCGTCCTTCCTGACCACCCGCATCGTGTCCCTGGCCAGCATCACCGCGGCCTCGGTGCTGCCGGTGGCCGTGCTGCTGTTCGAACTCAAGAGCGATCACGCCTCTTCGACCATCATCGTCTTCGTGTTCCTGATCTGCGGCTGGGTCATCTTCAAG
>JALUJS010000465.1 GCA_027056825.1 Candidatus Krumholzibacteriia bacterium
GTGTTCCTGTCCCACGGCGTGGAGGCCGGCCACGCCGTGGGACAGGAACACAACCTGGTAGGGGTTTCCTTCCGCGGCCGCCTTGGCGAAGACACCCAGGGCCGTGTCCGGGGCCACCGTCCGCGCCCGGCAGTTCAGGCCGGCCAGCACCCGGCGCATGGTCTCGCGTCCCTGGGCCCGGGGATGGACCACCAGGGCCCGCACCGGCGGACGCCAGGCGCCCTTTTCATCGGCCACCGGCAGGGAGATCGCCACGTGGAAGGCCGTGCCTTCGCCCTCGCGGCTCTCCACCGAGATCTCGCCGCCCATCAGATCGGTCAACTGCTTGACGATGGCCAGGCCCAGTCCGGTCCCCCCGAACTTGCGCGTGACCGAGGTGTCCACCTGGGTGAAGGATTCGAAGATGGTGTCCAACCTGTCGGCGGGGATGCCCACCCCGGTGTCGCGCACGGTGAACACCAGGTCCGCCTTTCCGCCTGCCTGTCCCGTGCAGCCGACCCGGACCTGAACCTGGCCGCGCCGGGTGAACTTCACCGCGTTGCCGGCCAGGTTGACCAGGATCTGGCCCAGCCGCACCGGGTCGCCCACCAGCTTCCGGGGCACGCCGCCTTCGAGTTCGCAACCGAAGTGCAGACCCTTTTTCTGCGCCTTGTAGCCCAGGGTCTCGGTCACCCTGTCCAGCACGTCCAACAGGTCGAAATCAATGGTCTCGAGGGTCAGCTTGCCGGCTTCAACCTTCGAGAAGTCCAGGATGTCGTTGATGATCACCAGCAGGTTGCTGGCGCTGGCATGGACCGCCTCGGCGTACTCGCGCTGCTTCTCGTCGAGACCCGAATCGAGCAGGATGGAGGTCATGCCCAGCACGCCGTTCATGGGCGTGCGGATCTCGTGGCTCATGTTGGCCAGGAACTCGCTCTTGGTCCGGGCCGCGGCCACGGCCTTGTTGCGGGCCTCGCGCAGCTCCTCCTCGATCTGCTTGCGGACGTTGATCTCCTGCTGCAGGGCCTGGTTGGCGAAGGTCAAATCCGAGGTCCGTTCGTTGACCCGCTGCTCCAGGAGCCGGTTCTTCACATCCAGCAGGCGCATGCGGTAGCGGTGCATCCCGTAGACCACCGCCACGATGAACAGCACCGCGCCGGTGATGAACCACGCCGTCAGGTAGAACGGCGGCTTGACATGGATGGAGACGGCCACCCCCTCGTTGTTCCAGACCCCGTCGTTGTTGGAGCCCTTGACGCGGAAGACGTAGTCCCCAGGCGGTAGGTTGGTGTAGGTGGCGTGGTTCCGGGTGCCGACCTCGTTCCAGCGGTCCTCGAACCCCTCCATGATGTAGGCGAAGTTGTTCTTGCGGGGCGAGGCAAAGTGCAGGTCGGCGAACTCGAAGGAGATGACGTGGTCCTTCGAGGTCAGTTCGATGTGCCTGGCCTCGCTGATGGTCCGGTCCAGCACGGTCCGGCCGTCCGGCAGCTTGCCCACGGGGACGGGCTTGTTGAAGATCCGGAAATCCGTCAGGGCCACCTGGGGCGCGATGGGGTTGCTCCGGATGCTGTCGGGATAGAACGCGTTGAAGCCCCGGATGCCGCCGAAGTACATGCGGCCGCTGCGGCCGACGTGGGAGGCCCCCATGTTGAACTCGTTGTTCTGGATCCCGTCGCGGTCCACGTAGGTGCGGACCTCGCCCGAATCGGGGTTGAAACGGGCCAGGCCGAAGTTGGTGGCCACCCACAGGTTGCCCGCCGGATCAACCTCCATGCGGTAGATCGTGTTGTTGGGCAGGCCGTCCTCCATGCTGTAGCGCCGGCAGCGGCCCGTTTCCGGATCCAGGAGAGAAAGACCCGCGGCCGTGCCGATCCAGATGCGCCCCCGCATGTCGCTGGTGATGGACAGAACCACGTTGCTGCTCAGGGAGTCCCGCCGGTTCTCGTCGTGGGTGAAATGCCCGAACCGGCCAGTGGCCAGATCCAGGTAACCGGCCCCGTTGCCCCAGAGGCTCATCCACAGCCGGTCGCCGGGCTCCAGGTGCAAGGCCCGCACGCTGCCCGCGGGGATGCTCTTCGGATCGTCCGGGTCGTGCCGGTAGCGGGTGAAGGTCCCACTTTCCGGGTCGTAGCACTCCAGGTCGGTCATGGTGCCGATCCACACGCGCCCCCTGCTGTCGCAGACGATGGAGAATATCCGGTCGTCGGCGATGGCGCGAGGGTCGTCGGGGTCGGGCGCGAAGCGCGTGTAGATGCCGGTCGCCGGATCGTAGCGGTTCAGGGCCCCGTCCCTCGCGCCCAGCCAGATGCCGCCCAGGGAATCCTCCATGACCTCGATGAAGGAGTCGTAGCTCGGCTTGCGTGGATCGGCGGAATCGGCGAAGACCTGGGTCATTGTGTTGCGACGGGGATCGAGGATGTTGATGCCCGACTCGGTCACCACCCACACCAGGCCGCGGCGGTCCTCGCACACGCCCCAGACGCAGTCGTGACTCAGGCTGAGCGGGTCCCCAG
>JALUJS010000466.1 GCA_027056825.1 Candidatus Krumholzibacteriia bacterium
GCCCAGCGCGCCGCCCTGGCCGCCCAGCTCGAGCTGGCCGACCGGGTGGACCTGCCGGTGGTCTTCCACATCCGGGACGCCTGGCCCGAGACGCTGGCCTTCCTGGATGAGCACGGTCTGCCCCGGCGCCGCGGCGTCCTGCACGCCTTTTCCGGGACCGACGAACACGTGGCCTGGGCCCGGGAGCGGGGCTTTCTGCTGGGCATCGGGGGCCCGGTGACCTACAGGAACAGCAAGCTGCCTGACCGGGTGGCCGCGGCGGGCCTGGACCTGCTGCTGCTGGAGACCGACGCCCCCTGGCTGCCGCCGGTACCGTACCGGGGCCAGCGCAACGAATCGGGCCACCTCGTCCACACCCGGGACAAGGTGGCGGAGATCCTGCGGACCACCCCTGGAAACGTGGACACGGTGACCACGGCCAACTTCAACCGCCTTTTCCTGCCCGGGACCTCGGCGCCATGACCGGACGCCGGGAAAGCCAGTCCGAACTGCTGCGCCGCTACGGCATCCGGCCGGTGAAGCGCCGCGGCCAGAACTTCCTGGTGGACGGGAACCTGGCCCGGGCCATCGCCCAGGACGTCCTGGCGGTGTCCGACCGGGTACTGGAGCTGGGCGCCGGTGGCGGCGCCCTCACCGGGCCCCTGCTGGAGTCCGGTGCGGCCCGGGTGCACGCGGTGGAGATCGACCGCAACCTCTGCGCGTTGCTGGAGGCCGAATTCGGGGACCGGCCGGCCTTTTCCCTGCAACAGGACGATCTGGCCCGGTTGGACTGGCCCGCGACGGTGGCCCGGGCCGGACCGCGGCCCGTGGTGGCCGGGAATCTTCCCTATGTGCTGACCAGCACCGTCCTGTTCGCCCTGGCGGATCTGCGCGCAGAGGTGGCCGGCGGGGTCTTCATGGTGCAAAAGGAAGTGGCCGAGCGACTTGTGTCCGGACCGGGCTCGCGGGATTATGGCGTCCTGTCGGTGGTTTTGGGCGCGGTTTTTGCGATAAGCCAGGTCAGAAGCGTTCCACCCACCGTGTTCTGGCCCCGGCCGGAGGTGGCCTCGGCCATCGTCCGGTTGCTGCCGCGGGAGGTCTGGGACGCCGCCGAGTATGCGGCCTTCAGCCGGGTCGTGCGGACGGCGTTCGAACAGCGGCGCAAGAAGCTGGGCTCGGTGCTGCGGCGCCGGTTCGGTTTCGCCGCTTCGGCGGTGGACAGAATCGCCGGCGCGGCGGATATTGACCCGGATCTGCGCCCCGAACAGCTCGATCGCGCCCAGTGGCGCCGCCTGGCCGCGGCCGTGGCCGCCGAGGACCCGAAGGATCATCCCCGGGAGATGAATCCGTGACGCTCGCCATCGTTTGCGCCCTGCGCAGCACCCTGACCCGTCCGCCGGGATTGGCGGCGGGTCTGTTGCTGCTTGCGGCCGCTGCCGCGCAAGCAGGGGTCGCCGGCGGCGAACCGGGCACCGGGGGACAGGCGGCCGCGGCGATGGATTCCCTGGCCGTGGCCGGAACGGACTCCCTGGCGGTCGCCGGCGAAGACACGCTGGCCACGCCCGTTCCGGACAGCCTGGCGGCCGCGGCCGCCGATACCGCCGGCGCCGGGGAACCGGGAGAGGAATCCCCGGCCATGGGCGCGGCCGCCCTGGCCGCCGCCGCGGCCGCCGGCGGCGGGCAGGTCGCACCGGTCGCCCCCGGGCCCTACGTGCAGGATTTCTCCAATCAACCCAAGGCCGGCATCAAGGCGAACGTGCGCCAGTACGAGTACTACGGCGAGCACGTCACCTCCCTGAAGTTCCGCGAAGGCAGCTTCACCAACACCGCCAGTTATTCCTGGGACGACTACCGCAAACAGGAGAAGACCACCGAGAAGCGTGCGGACAAGTTCAGCTACAACGCGGGCCAGCAGTTCCCCTTCCTGTTGACCATGAACGGCAACTGGGACTGGTCCAACGACCTGACCACCAACACCTCGGGTTTCACCAACCAGTCCAAGCGGGAGACGAAGACGGGAACCCTCACCGCCACCCGCTCGAAATTCCAGGCCGGGGGCCTGGTCAACACCATCAAGGCGGACGTCCAGATCCAGGACCAGAAGGCGGTCAACCAGAACCAGCGCAACAACTTCAACGAGGCGTCGCTGTCCGGCGGCTACCAGGGAGGCAAGGAGATCGCCCGGGGGGTGATCCTGGCCGGCCGCCTCTACGGCAAAACCACCAGCGGCGACCGCTCCCTGGGCAACACCAACAGCCCATCCTCGGCCACGGCCGACTCCGCCGGTTTCGGCGTGTATTACCAGCGGGGATTCGGCACCGGCCGCTTCGCGGTGACCCGCAGCAACTTCGACCGCACCTACCTGGACTTCCGCAAGAACAGCAACGGCCTGATCGATACGGTGGGGCTTGCCGAGCAGGACAAGGTCGTCGAGGAGCTGGAGACCAAGGACGCGGTGAGCGTCGAGTTCGAGAACACGCTCAAGCTCCGGCGCATGCAACTGAAGATCAAGCTCGGACGCACCGCCGACCAGCAGGACTACCGCGTCAGCGGCATCGGTCTGAAGAAGCGCCAGCAGGACAGGATGGACCTGAACTGGAGCTTCGGCGTGGGCCGCGACTCCCTGTCCTTCGGCTACAAGTACGGCTGGAAGTGGGACGACCAGCGGATCAAGGGCGCCACGGCCTTTCGTGGCAAGCAGTTCAACAGGACCCGGGATTTCGACATGTCCTGGATCCGCCCCCTCATCGGCCGGACCAGGATGACCTTCAAGTATCACGAAGGCCTCAGCCAGGACATCGCCGAGAACGTCTACAACCAGAACGACAAGGACCGGCTGCAGACCGATGTGTCCCTGCGGCTGGAGCGGGAGTGGCCGCAGAAGTTCAACACCTCCATGATCTTCTCGTACAAGCAGGCCCAGGACATCTCCATCCGCGAGTCCCGGTCCTCCAACAACAACATCAAGGACTCCTACGAGATCTCGCCCAGCTACCTGTGGACCCTGGCGCCGTGGCTGACCTGGAACCAGAGCTACCAGGTCTTCATCCAGTACACCGACTACACCTTCAGCGAGCTGGAATCGGTCAACCGCGACGACAACTACAACAAGCGCGGCAACCTCTCGACCAAGGTCACCATCAAGCCCACCGCGCGCCTGGACGTGGTGGTCCAGCACGACTACAACAAGCGCTTCAGCGCCACGCGCACAAAGACCGACGCGGTGGGCCGCAGCTTCTATCGCAAGGACCAGAACCAGACCATCAGCAAGATCGACCTGTCACTGACCTTCCGGGTCGCCAACGGCGTGACCCTCGAGGGGGCCACCTACCAGACCGAGGATACCAAGAACATCCTGACCGGCCGCACGCGGACCACCATCACCCGCAGCGGCGAGGTGTGGGTGGGCGCCAAGCTGTCCCGGAAATGGGGGCGGACCAACCCCCTGGAGTTCTACGCCATGGTCAAGAAGTACAACGCCTACGGCCCGGCCGTGAACGAGACCAGCGCCGACTACTGGGAGGCGGATGTCTGGATGAAGTGGGAGTTCTGATATGACCAGCCGCAGGATCACGAACCGCGCCGCCGCACTGCCTGTGGCGGCCCTTATGGTGTTGATGGCGGGGTGCATCTTCGAACCCCGCACGCCCGCGCCGCCGAGCACCGTCAGCGTCCAGTACCTGCCCAAGACCAGCCCGTCCAATTCCTGGGCGAACCTGGAAAAGTCACTGAACAACACCCACGCCTTCGGCTGGGAGGACAACATCGTTCCCGAGGGCGAGGCTTTCACCTACATTCCCGACTCCAACGCCGACGAGCAGTTTCCGGGCGTATTCCCCTCGTGGGACCGGGCCAAGGAGGTCGCCTTCATCAACAAGCTGTACGACAGCGGCGTGACCATCTCGGCCAAGATGCGCAATGACGACTTCATCACCCCCGATCCGTCGGGCACGGAGGTCATCTGGGAAGGCGTCATCTACGACCTGACGGTGACCAGTACGGCGGACGGATCGTCCACCCGGTACCGTGGCCGGGCGATAATTACCTTTCGCCTGGTGGGGAATTTTTGGTATATTGCCAAGTGGGAAGACCAGTTCGGTGAGAGCAATCCCGACAACCCGGGGCAGATCCTGCCCACCATGGGGGTGTTGCGCGGAACTTTTGGTAGCAAATAATCGCCTTATATGTTAAAATACAGGGGAATCCTGCCCCTGTCCCGACGTTCGGTTCCCTGTTTGCCTGAAAAACCTGTCACCCCGTGGGGAACCCTGGCCTCCTGGAGGAGTGTGTGATGATCAGAAAGAGTGTCCTGTTGCTGGGCCTGGTGAGCCTGTTGATCGCCCCGGCCGGCTGCATTTTCTCGCCCAGCAGCGATGACGGTGGCGACGGCGGTGGCGGCGGTAGCGTCGAACTTCCCTTTCCCGGGACCCCCGAGCAGTTGATGGCCAACTTCAAGACCATCTACGAGAGCATGGACATCGAGGGTTACCGGAACCTGTTGCATCCGGACTACCAGACCATCCTGAAGGAATCGACGGTGCAGGACTTCCCCAGCGTGGGCGCCACCCTGGACTACACCGAGGAAGTCCAGATCGCCGAGAACATGTTCAGCGGCGCTCCCGGTCACGACGCCAACGGTGACCTGACCAGTTCCATCTCGTCCATCACCTTCACCGAACCGGACCAGGTGACGCCCTGGGAGCCGGCGACGGCCTGGCCCGAGTACTTCGACTACGACAACCCGAACTACACCATCAAGAGTTCCCTCTTCAACGTGTTGTTCGAGTTCAATCGCGCCGGGGACACGACCCTGCAGGTGACCGGCCTGATCAAGTTCTTCATCGCCGAGCAGGATTCCCTGTACCAGGGCGCGGTGAGGCCCTACTACCAGATGATCGGTCAGGAGGACCTGACCAACGACGGCAAGTAAACTGCCGTCCTCAACCCGGATGATCGAATCGCTGCGCGATTCGATCATCCGGGTTAGTCCCGGGGGAGGCGGCGACGGCTCCCCTTTGTTTGGCCCTTGGCCAAGCTGTGCGATGAGGATTACCATACCGGTGATGGATCACCCGGTTCGCCTTTTCCCCTTCCGGAGCAATCCGCAACCTTGAGCGCCACCCGCAAATCCCGCCGCTCCCCGCGTCGCAGGAAGAGCCGCCGCAAACGGTCCGCCGGCCGGACCCTGCGCTGGGTCCTGGCGGCCGCGGTGGTGGTGGTCATCGCGGGCATCGGGCTGCTCAAGTGGGCCGAATCGCGCCAGGGCCAGGCCGCCCTGCTGATCCTGGGTTCTCCCCGCGTCTACCCGGAAGTGCAGGAGGCCATGGAGCAGGCCCTGCGGACCGTCCTGCCCGGCCTGCCCGAGGGGCCCGCGACGCCCCTGTCGGATCCGGAGTACCACGAGGGGGAGGACTGCGACTGGCCCGACGCCGCCCTGGGCGCCGGCGCGGCCATCCGCTGCCGCGCCGTGGCCGTGGACACGGACATGCCCTGGTGGCGCCTGCAGGAGCGCATCGCCGAGGCGGTGGCGGCCGAGGGCGGCCGCGTCCTGTGGGGCGAGCGTCTGCCCGACCCCGCCGCGCCCACGCGGTCTGCGGACGAGGGGCGGGACCTGCTGCGGCTGGACGTGGGGGTGACCGGTCGTCCCACCCATACCCTGGTCCTGTACCGGGCGAGCCGCAAACCCTTCCTGCGCTGGGGCGGCGGCCGTTCCCTGAGTCGCTGGGAGACCCTGGCCCGTGATCCCCGGCCCACCGTCGCCCTGGTCATCGACGACTGGGGCAACAACACCAGCCCGCCCACCAAGGCCCTGCTGGGCCTGGATATCCCCTTGACCATGTCCATCCTGCCGGGCCGGCCCTTCAGCCGCCGCTTCTCGCTGGAGGCCACCGAACTGATTCTCCCTCCCGAACCGGTGCCGGGCGCGCGGTCGGCCGCGGGCCGGGACGAAGCCTCGGTCCTGCGCCGGGACCAGGGTTGCCCCGTGGAAGTGGTGGTCGGGCGGCGGGAGAAGGCCATTCCCGTCCGCCGCCGGGAGGTCATCCTGCACCTGCCCATGGAGCCGCAGGACTACCCGGAAAACGATCCGGGGCCGGGTGCGGTCATGGTGGGCATGGACAGGGACCAGATCGACGCCGTCCTGGACCGCGACCTGCGCGGTCTGCCCCTGGTGGCGGGCCTGAACAACCACATGGGCAGTGCCGCGACAAGCGACGCCGCAACCATGCACAGCCTGATGCAGGTGCTTCGCGAGCGGGGACTGTTCTTCCTGGACAGCATGACCACCGCCAGGTCCGTGGCATACGAAGAGGCGCGCAAGGCGGGCGTTCCGGCCCTGCGCAGCCGCCTGTTCCTGGACTACGACCAGGAGAGCCCTGAGCGGATCACCACCCGCCTGGAGGAGCTGGCCGCCGCAGCGGGGCGCGGAGGGTTCGCCGTGGGCATCGGCCATCCCCATCCGGCCACCACCGACGTCCTGGTCCGCGAGATCCCGCGCCTGAAACGAGCGGGAATCCGCTTCGTGACCGTATCGGAACTGATGGCCCTGCAGGCGGCCGCGGCCAAGGGGGCACCGTGAGCAGCCGCGTGCATGTGCTGGAGCTGGCGCCCGGACAGCCGGGGCTGGCGGTGGGGCCCGGCCCCGCGGACCTGGCGGCCGTCGTGCGGGCGGTGGGCCATGCGGCCCCGGAGGCCGCCTGGGCGGTGAAGGTGAAGGTTTCCCCGCCGGGATCGCCCGCCTGGGTGGAGCCCTCCTGGGCGGGGGCGGTCCGGAAGGCCCTGGGTTGCGGACCCGGCTCGCGGTGCCTGGACACGGTCTCCATCGGGACGCGGGGATTGGATACCCCCGAGGCCATGGCCGCCCAGGCCGCAGCCGACGGCCTGGACCGGGTGCCGGGGCTACCGTTCCGCGTGGCCGACGCAGAGGAATTTCCGGCCCGGGAAGGGGAGCCGGGCCGGCCGGCGTCCGGGACCGCGGGCTGCCGGGCCCTGGCCGTGCTCAATCCGGTGCGCCCGCATCCCCACCTGGGATTCCGGGGCGCGGTGGCGGAACTGGGAGTGGGGATGATGCCGGTGGCGGCCAAGCTGGCCCTGCACCGTGACATCCGCCCTGCGGTGGACACGCCGTTGTGCGCCGGTTGCGGTTCCTGCCTGGACGTGTGCCTGTACGACGCCATCGCCATCCGGGCCGGTCGGGCCTTCATCGACCACGTCCGTTGCACCGGGTGCGGGGAGTGCATGACGGTGTGTTTCATGGCGGGCATCGGGTCGGAGGAACAAGCGGGCCTGGAGCGTTTCCAGCGCGCGGTGGCCGCCTCGGCCCGCAAGATGGTCGACGCGTTTCCCGGTCCGCGCCTGTTCATCAACCTGCTGGTCGGCCTGGACCGGTACACCGCGGGGCCGGGCCGCCGCATGGCCCTGGAGCTGCACCGGAGCCTGGTCCTGGCCGGAACCGACCCGGTGGCCGTGGACCAGGCCGCCTGGGACCACCTGCGCCGGGCCTGCGCCGGAAGCATGCGCAACTGGCACGGTTATCCCACCGATCCGGGGGTGATGCTGAATGCGGCCGAGGAGGCCGGCCTGGGCTCTCGAGCCTACGAACCGCGCCCGGTCCGGGCCGGATAAATCTGGAAAAAAGGGTGCGCGCATACTATACTGGTACCCGCTTTAACCCGGATTATCCATGAATAATCCGGGCTTAGGCGACGCGGCCGTCTGTCACCGGCGCCTTGATGCTCCTTTCCGGCCGTGGCGTGTCGTCATCAGGGCGTGTTTTTTTTTGACCCTTGTTCGCTGTGACACGGGAGTTGAACCATGAATCGTTCCCAGCAGATCAGGGCTGTGGTGAGCATCGTTGTGCTGTTGCTCTCCATCATCGGGCTGCTGCCGACCTTCCGGGCCTTGTCCGTTTCCAAGGCCGAACGCGAGGCGGCCAAGACCGATCCCGCCCTGGCCGCGAAGATCGCCGAGATCGACGCCAAGGCCATTCGCCGCGGCCTGGACCTCAAGGGCGGCATGTACCTGGTTCTCGAGGTGGACCAGACCGGCATGACGGCCAGCGAGGCCCAGGATGCCCTGGTGCGGGTCAAGGAGATCCTCTACAACCGCATCAACAAGTTCGGCGTTTCCGAGCCCGAGATCACGACCTTCGGCAGCAGCCGCATCGTGGTCAAGCTGCCGGGCCTGCAGGATCCCGAGC
>JALUJS010000467.1 GCA_027056825.1 Candidatus Krumholzibacteriia bacterium
CGAGACGATACGCTGGAAACGGGTGACGGGAAGCATGAGTGACCTCCGGAAGGGGCGCGAAATAACCCTGGCCCGCCTTGCGGGATCGCGTAGCGATTCGATGATACGGGCCAAATCCCACCTGGGATCGGGTTTTGGCAAGGGAGGGGATACGGACCATATTATAGGGGTCTGATGGTTGCCGAACAAGATCCGGTGTCCGCGCCGCGGGCTGGATCCTGTTCGATTCTCTCACGCGAAGGAAGACCCCCATGAAGGATATCCAGGACAAGGGCATGATGACCCGCATCATCCACGCCGGGCAGCATCCCGACCCCCACACCGGCGCCGTGGCCACCCCCATCTACCAGAGTTCCACCTTCGCCTTCCGGGACGCCGACCACGGCGCGGCCTGCTTCGGCGGCGAGCCCGGCTACAAGTACACGCGCCTGGGCAACCCCACCATCGAGGCCCTGGAGAACAACATCGCCACCCTGGAGCACGGCTGCGGGGGACTGGCCGCCGCCACGGGCATGGCCGCGGTGAACATGGTCTACCTGACCTTCCTGGGCCAGGGGGCCCACGTGGTCGCCACCGAGAGCCTCTACGGCCCCAGCCGCATGATCCTCGAGAGCGAGTACCCCCGCTTCGGCGTCGAGAGCACCTTCGTGGACAGCTCCGATCCGCAGAACGTGGCCGCGGCCATGCAGGACAACACCAAGCTGGTGTACGTGGAAACCCCGGCCAACCCGACCTTGATCCTCACCGATATCGCCGCCTGCGCCGAGATCGCCCACGAGAAGGGCGCCCTGCTGGCGGTGGACAACACCTTCGCGTCGCCCTACCTGCAGAATCCGCTGGAACTCGGCGCCGATATCGTCCTTCACAGCATGACCAAGTTCATCAACGGCCACACCGACGTAGTCGCCGGCATGGTCGTGGCCAAGGATCCGGAGGTCCTCGCCCGCCTGCGCAAGGTGCACTATAATATGGGTGGCACCATGGACCCCCATCAGGCCTGGCTGGTGTTGCGCGGGGTCAAGAGCCTGGGCCTGCGCATGGAGCGCGCCCAGGAGAACGCCCTGAAGCTGGCGACCTTCCTGGAGCGGCATCCCAAGGTGAGCTGGATCCGCTACCCGGGCCTGGAGAGCCATCCGCAGCACGCGCTGATGCGCAAGCAGATGCGCGGCGGGGGCGCGGTGTTCAGCTTCGGCGTCAAGGGCGGGCTGGAAGCCGGCAAGACGGTGATCAACAACGTGCAGGTGCCCACCCTGGCGGTGAGCCTGGGCGGAATCGAGTCGCTCATCGAGCACCCGGCCAGCATGACCCACGCCGGGATCCCCCAGCAGGAACGCCTGGCCGCCCACATCACCGACGATTTGATCCGCATCGCGGTGGGCTGCGAAAGCTACGAGGACCTGGAGGCCGACATGGCCAGGGTGCTGGACATGATCTGATCCGGACGCCGCCGGGCGGAGGTGTGATGTACAGGAACTGGATCGATTCGACCAAGATCACACCGCGCTCCGAGCGTGACATGTGGGCGGTGGACTTCACCGCCCACCCCATGCTCGATCCCGACTTCGCCCGGCAACCGTCCCGCCTGCAGGCCCTGACCCGCCTGGTGTACCGGCGCATCCTGGAGGACGACGAGGCCTACCGCCGCGAGCTGGCCCGGCTCTTCCTGCCGGTGGATTCGGACCGCACCGAAGAGACCTCCCTGCGCGAACTCAAGCGGCGCGCCGCCGAGTACCTGGTCGAGGCCGACGTCTACATCGCCTCGACCATCGACCTGCTCCCCCACGAATGCCGCGACGCCGTCCTGCCCCAGCCGGTGGTGACCGCCGCGCGCGACATGCGCGACCTGATGGGCATGTCCTTCTACGGCGACAGCGAGAAGGTCCGCTACGAGGCCCGGCGCAAGCTCTACCTCGCACAGATGCTCCTGCAGATCGACCACACCCGCGACATCCAGGACGGCCCCGCCCACAAGAGCTACTTCGAGAACCTGCTCAACGAGGGACTGTGGAAGTACACCAAGCAGATCCACGAGATGAGCATCGGCTTCCACCTGGACGCAGACGGGGACAGCATCCGCTATTCCACCCGGCCCGGTCCCGAGGACCAGCGCTGGCGCTTCCGCTCGACCTTCGTGGAGAAGACCGTGGGCCGGCGCCCCGTCTCCCTGGACATCCTCTACTACAACTGCCGCTTCAAGCGCGCGGTCAACCCCATCAGCTTCGAGGTGGTCGACGGACGGCACCAGGTGGTCGAACACCTGCGGTGGGGCGACATGCGCCAGCAGACCAGCGGTTCGATCCTCTCCAAGATGATCCGCAAGGGCATCAACAACCCCCAGGAGATCGGCGACATCATCGGGGCGATGTTCATCGTCAACGACAACGAGGCCCTCAACGACCTGCTGGGCCTGCTGGACGACTGCATCGGCGCCCCCCTGGGCTGGCGCAACGTCACCGACACCCTGCAGGACATCCCCGCTGGCAGCACCC
>JALUJS010000468.1 GCA_027056825.1 Candidatus Krumholzibacteriia bacterium
GTTCAACCGCGCCCCGAGGCTCGCCGTGCACGGCGAGCCTCGGGGCGCGGTTGAACTACGATGTGGAGCCGGGCTACGACTATGTCTACCTGGTGGCCTACACCGCCGGTGACGTGAGCCAGGAGCTGGCTGCGTATACCGGCACATCCCTGGACGTCGTGGTGGGAGCCTCATTCACGTGGCAGCCGGGGGATTACCTCGGCGATACCGGCGACCGGATCAAGTTGGCTTTCCTGGTCCGCTCGGACGGCGCCTGGTCCGACGAGGACTGCATCTGGCCCACGCGGGGCGCCTGCCAGCTGGACGATGTCACCGTCACCGCCGACAACGGCGTGACGGACACCTTCGACGACTTCCAGGCCGGCCTGGGGAACTGGACGGCCGAGATCCAGCCGGGCGTGGGGGACTTCACGCAGATCTGGTCGGGGTTGGAGGACGCAGACCCCTGCCGGACCAACTATTCCCCGCAGGTGGCTTTCATCGACGACGGTGTCGTGGTGCCGGGCGTCGGGCCCACCTACTGCATCAACTGGTGCTACGGTCCCAACGGCTACATCGTCAACAACACCGGCGGCAGACTGGGAGAGGCCTACCACCTGGACAACAGCATCCAGTCGCCGGTGATGGCGTGGCCGCAGGGACAGTACAACGGCGCCCAGCTGGATTTCACGGTCTACATGCACGAGGACTTGGCCACCGGTTCGGCGGGCATATTCCCCACGTGGGATGTGCGATCCACCGCCTCTACCGACCCCGCGGACATCGCCCTCGAATCCTGGCATGGACGATCGTTCGTCTACTACGGCGGACCGGAATACCGACGCTTCGAAAATGATGTTTCCGATCTCCTGGCGCCCGAAGCGACGTATGTCCAGGTCCGGCTGCAGGTTCTGGAAGTGGGCTGGATCTGGGGCTGGGACGGGTATGACGGCACCCCGGCCCCCTATTTCGACAACGTGCGCCTGATGGCCTCCACAAGCGCTGGTCCTTTCATGTCCGCCCGTGAGATCGATCTGGCGCAGGACGCCTTTCCCGCCTCGGGCGTCCTGGACGAGACCGACCCCGGGACGAACAGCGTACGCTTCGACATGGCGCGGAATATCGCCCCGGCGGAGGATTCGCGGAACGATCCGGGGGATTCGCTGGTGGTCGCCATCAGACCGGCCCGATCCGGCGCGGTCCTGGCGGGCATGCCCCGCATGTACTACCGCGTACGGCCCAACCCCGATTTCGACCCCTACCGCACGGCCGGCCTGCCCCTCGAGGGATACGTCGAGGGCGATTCCCTGGTCCTCGGCGGCGGCACCGTCGATCCCGGGCGTTTCGCCTTCGACCTGCCGGACACCGGGTTCCTCTTCCCGGGCGATGAGATCCATTACTACTTCCAGGCGACCGAGGATCTGGCCGGAGACCTGCGCACGGCCATCCTGCCGGCCGACACCACCGGCTTCAGCGATTTCAGCGACCGCAGCTACTACGACCAGCGCTTCACCATGCGCGCCCTGCCGGCCATGCGCTCCTACGGGGGAAGCGTGTTCTATTATCCCGATCTCCTGCTCTGGTACGACGGTCCCTGGAACCAGGGCCTGGACGAATGGCTGACCAGCCTGCGGGAACTGATGCTGGACACGGGATGGGATTTCGATCTCTACCGTACGCAGGGTGCTTCCTCGGGCGTGGGCAACGGGCTGGGCGGCCGGGCGACGGTGGCCCAGGTTTCACCCTATGCGGTCATCCTCTACGATTGCGGGGACTATTCCGCCAACACCCTCGGTGCGGGGGACTTCGCAGGTGATCCCAGCGTGGATGTGCAGTTGCTGGATGCCTGGCTGGACCTGCCCGACAAGGGGTTGTATCTCGCGGGGAACAACCTGGTTTCGGATGTCAATTACCTGATCCCCGAGGGGCAGGCTTTCGTCCAGGACCGGATGGGTGTGACCGTGGTCACATCCCTGATCCGGCCCCTGATCTCCAACCAGACCTCGCCCCGGGTCCAGGTCATCGCCGGCAACCCCCGGTTTCCCCAGCGCACCTGGCGGGTCTTCGGCGGGTGTCCCACCGTGCCCGCGCTGGATGGGGTGACGGCGTTGCCGGAAGCGGTGCGCATCGCCGAGTATCTGGATCCTGTCGCCAGCCCCGGCGTCTATCCCTATGCGGCAGCGACCTGGAAAACCGATGCGGTGAGCGGCAGCAAGGTGCTTTCGACGCCGTTCGCCTTCGACCGGATCTGGGATGACGGTGATGATGCCGGTCCCATCGCCATGCGCACCCAGTGGCTCGCGGACGTCCTCCATGCCTTCGGGCTGACCTGGTACTGGATTCCGTCGGGGGTGGATGTTCCCGGACCGGACGACCTGACCGCCGCCGCCGCTCCCAATCCCTTCAATCCCCGGGTGACGATCAGCTACCGGGCTCCGCGCGACGGCGAGCTGGCCGTGCGGATCTACGACCTGCAGGGCCGGCTGGTGCGTGAACTGCCGGCCGGCCG
>JALUJS010000469.1:0-1787 GCA_027056825.1 Candidatus Krumholzibacteriia bacterium
GCTCAAGGGCGCTGCCGGCGGACGCCGGTCCCAGGCAGGAGGAGACGATCTGCACGGCGTTCCAGGCAGCGCCCTTGAGCAGGTTGTCCGCCACGACCCAGGCCATGACGGCGCGGGGATCGTCGGGATCCAGGCGGATCCTGCCGACCAGCACCTCGGTCCGTCCGGCCGCCTCCAGGGGAGTGGCGAAGGCGTGGGGATCCCTGGCGACGACCAACCCCGGACGGTCGGTCAGGGCGGCCAGGACCCGCTCGCGGTCTGTCGGTGCGGGCAACAGGCAGCGCACGGCCGCGCCGTGGCCGGTGTGGACGGGCACGCGCACCGCGGTGCAGGAAACCTTCAGGTCGGCGCCCCGGCCCAGGATGCGCCGCAGCTCCCGGACGACCTTGGCCTCCTCCTCGTAGGCGCCATCGGGCAGCGCCTGTCCGATGGCGGGGATGACGTTGGCGGCGATCAGGCGGGGGAAGCGCTCCCGGGGCGCCGGGCCGAGATCGGCCTCCTGGGCGCGCCACTCGTCAAGGGCGCCCTGCCCCGCCCCGGACACGGCCTGGAAAGTCACCACGTGCACCGCGTCCAGGCCCAGGGTCTCCTGGAGGGCGGCCGCGAACACCGCGATCTGGATGGTGGAGCAGTTGGGGTTGGCGATGATGCGCCCGGGATCGCCGGGGCGCCACGGTCCGACCGGATTGACTTCGGGCACCACCAGGGGCACCTCCGGCTCCATGCGCCAGGCGCTGCTGTTGTCCACGACCAGGGCCCCGGCCCGGGCCGCCTGGGGAGCCCACAGACGGGAAGCCTCCCGTCCGGCGCTGCACAGCACGACGTCCACATCCTGCAGGACACCGGGCTGCACCCGGCGGCAGACGAGGTCGCGCCCCCGGAAGGGCACCGCGCATCCTTCCGAACGCTCGGAGGTCAGGGCGACGGGCTCGCCGGTGACCCAGGGTTCGGCCTCCAGCAGTCGCAGCATGGTCCGGCCCACCAGCCCACTGGCGCCCAGCACGGCCACCTTCATGGTTCACTCCCGGCACGAAGGGTTGCGGTTCACTTGTTCACCGCCGGATGTTAGCATCCCGGTCTCCAAGGGTCAAAATCCCCCACGCCCAGGTGGTGTCATCATGGTCCTTCGTTTCCTGTCGCAACCTGTCCGGCGCGCAGCCTTCCTTCCCGTCCTGCTGGTCGCGGCGGCGCTGCCGCTGATCGCCGGCTGCATGACCGGCCATCCCGGGCGCGAGGTCGCCCGGCGCGCCATCGCGCGCTGGGAAGACCGCAGGTCCGCCCCGGCCGACAGCCTGCGGATGATGCTCACGCACAGCGACGCCCACGTGCGCCTGGCCGCCGCCCGGGCCGCGGGCCTGATCGGACGCCCCGAGGCGGTCGCCCCCCTGCTGCAGGTCCTGGAAGATCCCAGCGTCACCGTACGCAGCGCCGCGCTGTTCAGCCTGGGTCTGCTGGGTGGCGAGCGGGCCGTGGCGGCCCTGGACACCGCCGCACGGGATCCCCGGCCGGCCGTACGCCAGGCGGCCCTGAGGGGCCTGGCCCAGGCCGAAGGCGCCGAGATCGTCCTCACCGGTGCCGGCCGGGGCCTGCGTCTGACCGAGCGCACGGCCCGCAAGCTGGCGTCGGTGCCCGAGGTCGTCGAATTCGACGTCACGCGCCCCGACCACGCCGCCGCCCTCCACGACACCCTGGCCGGACGCTGGGGGCACGTCGACGGTGCCCTGCACGCCATCGGCTTCGCCCCCGAGTCCTGCCTGGGTGGCGACTTCATGGCCGCCCCGTGGGAC
>JALUJS010000469.1:1797-2484 GCA_027056825.1 Candidatus Krumholzibacteriia bacterium
GCCTGGCCCAGGCCGAAGGCGGCGGCCCGGCCCTGCTGCAGGCCGCGCTCTCGGCCACCGGCGAGGAAGCGGCAGCGGCGTGGGACGGATTGCGCAACCGGTTCGGGGAGGTCGAGCGCGGCGCCCTGGTCGCGGCCATCGATACCACCTTGGCTCACACCCCGGCCAAGGTGCGCTGGCGCATCCTGCGTTGCGCCGAGGTCGTCCCCGATTCCTCCCTGATCCCGGTCCTGACGCAGGATATCCACGCGCAGGACGCCCAGGTCCGCGTCCACGCCTTGCGCGCCCTGGCCAGGCAGCACGGACCCGTCGCCCTGGAAGCGGCCCTGGAGGCGGCCGCGGACCGGGGCCGGTTCCACGGCCGCGAACGCAGCCGCGTGGACATCGCCCTCTGCCGGGCCCTGGGCAGCCTCGGCGGCGCAGCCCTCGCCGCCCACCGCGACGATGACACCGGATCCGCCGCCCAGGTGGCCGATATCCTCATCGCCGCGGCCGACGACCGGGATCCCCACGTCGCCGAGACCGCCCTGTCCGCCATGGCCGCCTGCGTCGAGGGCCTGTCCCTGCCGCCGGAAGCCGCCGCCCGGGAGAGCCTGCTGCCGCCCTGGCGCATCCGCATGTTACGGGCCGCCGTCCGGCAGCTGGAATCCCCCCATCCCGGGGTCCGGCGGGAGGCCGTGGGCGCGT
>JALUJS010000470.1 GCA_027056825.1 Candidatus Krumholzibacteriia bacterium
ATCCGCGCAGGACAGCAGTTCCACCGCCCCTCCCCACGCGCCTCCCTGGACGGCCATGACCACCGGCGCGGGATAGTCCACCAGCCGGCGCATGACCGTCTCGAAGGGGGTGGCGGCACGCACCTGCGGATCGGGGTGGAAGATCTCCTCGGGGATGTCGCCGATGGGATACCCGGTGGAGAAATGGCGTCCGGCGGCGCGCAGCAGGATGAGGGGGCCGCCCCGCTCCTCCTGCGCCGACAGGACGGCCGACAGGCGCTCGAGCAGGACGGGGTCCAGCACGTTGTGCGGGGGGTTGTCCAGGACGATCTCCGTCCAGCCGTCATGGGGATGGACCTGCAGGGGCATGGCGTCTCCTTGGCATGGGTCGTGGACATCCGTTATGCTGGGAATTAGCTTGAGGCGACCGGTTCCCGCAAGGGGATCGTGCGCAGCCCAGCTCCTCTCGAAACGGGAAAGGCCCACGGGACATGAACGACGAGCTCAGGAACGCCGACGCCGGTTCGGCCCAGGACAGCGAGAGCGTGGACTTCATCCGCGCCATCATCAAGGATGACATCGCCGCCGGGCGCAACGGCGGCCGCGTGCACACGCGCTTCCCGCCGGAACCCAACGGCTACCTGCACATCGGCCACGCCAAGAGCATCGTCCTGAACAGCAGCATCGCCCGGGAGTTCGGGGGCAAGTTCAACCTCCGCTTCGACGACACCAACCCCGAGAAGGAGGACGTGGAGTACGTCGAGTCCATCAAGGAGGACATGCGCTGGCTCGGGGCCGACTGGGAGGACCGGGAGTTCTACGCCTCGGACTACTTCGACCAGCTCTACGCATGGGCGCAGCACCTGGTGCGCGAGGGCAAAGCGTACGTTTGCAGCCTGAACGAGCAGGAGATCCGCGAGTACCGCGGCACCGTCACCGAACCCGGCCGGCCCAGCCCGGACCGCGACCGGCCCGCCGCCGAATCCCTGGACCTGCTCGAGCGCATGAAACAGGGCGAATTCCCCGAGGGAGCCTACACCCTGCGCGCGAAGATCGACATGGCGCACCCGAACATGAAGATGCGCGATCCCCTGCTGTACCGCATCCGCCACATCCGGCACCACCGCACCGGGGACACGTGGCACATCTATCCCATGTACGACTTCGCCCATGGCCAGAGCGACGCCATCGAGGGCATCACCCATTCCATCTGCACCCTGGAGTTCGAGGTCAACCGCCCCCTGTACGACTGGTTCATCGAGAACCTGCCGGTGCCCCACAAGCCGCGCCAGATCGAATTCGCGCGCCTGAACCTGACCTACACGGTGATGAGCAAGCGCAAGCTGCTGCAGCTGGTCACCGAGGGCCATGTCACCGGCTGGGACGATCCGCGCATGCCCACCATCAGCGGCCTGCGCCGCCTGGGTTACACGGCCTCGTCCATCCGCACCTTCTGCGACCGCATCGGCGTGGCCAAGCGCGATTCGACGGTGGACCTGGACCTGCTCAAGTGGGCCATCCGCGAGGAGATGAACCGCACCGCGCCGCGGGTGATGGCCGTGTTGCGGCCCCTGAAGGTGGTCATCACCAACTATCCCGAGGACGCCGAGGAGATGATCGCGTGCGTCAACAATCCGGAGGATCCTTCCGCCGGCACGCGTGACGTTCCCTTCTGCAGGGAACTGTGGATCGAGCGGGACGACTTCCGCGAGGAGGCGCCGCGCAAGTTCTTCCGCCTGAAGCCCGGCGCCGAAGTGCGCCTGAAGCACGCCTACTTCATCACCTGCGACGAGGTGATCAAGGACCCGGATACCGGCGAGGTGGTCGAACTGCGCTGCACCTACGATCCGGAGACCCGCGGCGGCGATGCGCCCGACGGCCGCAAGGTCCGCGGCACCCTGCACTGGGTCTCGGCCCGCCACGCCGTCACCGCCGAGGTCCGGCTCTACGACAACCTGTTCCGCGAACCCTTCCCCGAGGAGGGGGGCTCGTTCCTGGACAACCTGAACCCGGACTCGCTGGAAGTCATTCCGGACGCCAAACTGGAGCCCTCCCTGGCCGGGGTCGGTCCCGGTTACCGCTGCCAGTTCCTGCGCCTGGGATACTTCTGCGTGGACGGGAAGGATTCCCGGCCCGGGGCCCCGGTGTTCAACCGCACCGTGACCCTCAAGGACACCTGGGCCAAGCTGGAGGCCAAGGGAAAGGCCGGCTGACAGGCAGCCGGCCCTCCCCATGATTCCGACGGCCCCGTCCGCGGACGGGGTCGTTTCAATTGATGACCACGACCTTTCCCGCGGCCACATACGGCCCTTCGGTGTAGCGCAGGAAATAGACCCCCGACGCGACAGCCTGGCCATGACCGTCTCGTCCGTCCCAGAACAGGCGGGCGCGGCCGTCGGTGGCGCCATCGGCCATGATCATGCGCACCGTCCGGCCACGCACGTCGAAGACCAGCAACCTGCCGTCGCCCCTGCGGGCCCCCTCGGCCATGATCGTGCAC
>JALUJS010000471.1 GCA_027056825.1 Candidatus Krumholzibacteriia bacterium
GCCGACAGGCGCTGGAGTCTGCGCAGGAAAGAAAACGAGGGCATCGCAGGCGATCTCCCGGGACCGGACCGTCAAGGCCGCGGATGGCCAAGGGCCGGCGACCACATTCTCCGCATATCCGCAGCGGTACCTGCATACCCGCCCGGGCATCGGGCGTCAAGCGGCAACTCGGGGCCCGCCCCGGAGAGCGGGCCCCGCCGCCGGTTCAACGGTCCAACTCGATCGACAGGAACTGCAGATCCAGGTCCAGCAAGGTGTATTCCTTGGTCGTTCCGAAGATGTCCTTCTCCACGTACTCCACCTGGTCGATGTAGGAGTCGGTGGTCCCCTCGGGAATCCGGAAACGGATGATACCCGCGGTGGAATCATACAGGGGAACGCCGTGACCGGTGATGTTGTAGGTCTTGGTCCTCTCCACTTCACCGGTGTAGGGATTCACTTCCGTTGCGTCCAGATTGAAGCTGGTCACCATGGTGGGGTTGTCGGCGTCATCGACGCTGATGCTGATGGCCCCGCTCTTGTGCAGGTTCTCCTCGACCACCAGGGAGTCGTAGTAGGCCGTGAAGGTGGTCCCGGTGGTGCTGCCGGCCACCGGATCCAGGTAGAGGGATCCATCGAACTGGCAGGTACGGCCCTCGACGGTATAGGTCGTGTCCAGCCCGGAGGTGCTGGTCTCGTGGACGCTCATGGTGCCCAGCCCGCTGACCCAGACCTTGCCGGCGCGAAAGACCGGGTTCTCCTGGATGTTCGCGTGCAGGACGATGTTGCTGTCGTCGGTGTAGTGGTTCCCGAGGAAGGAGTTGACCACCATGACCAGCAGGTGCTGACCATCGGCCTGCAACTGGTCGAGATGGTCGATGTTCACCCCTTCTCCCGAACCCAGCAGGGTGGAATTCGAGCCGTGGTACTTGAACACCTCGATGGTCGGGAGGCCTCCTCCTTCGGCCTCGAGCGTCAGAACCGCCGAGGGGGAAAAATCGGGAGTCTCGAGATTCAGGATGAAAAAGCGCGAGGCGCCGGCGGCATAGTCGTAGTCGAAGGTTTTGGTGTTGTCGTGCGGATCCTCGATATTCCAGGTCTGGGTGTTGTAGCTGACCGCGGTGGTCACCGTCACGTCTCCGTACAGGTCGCCGTGGATCAGGTCACGGGCGAACTGCGGATGGTACTGCGGGAATTCCTCGTGCAACCGGTCGGCCAACACCGAAGTGATGGCCGCCACCGGA
This sequence comes from Candidatus Krumholzibacteriia bacterium, assembly GCA_027056825.1. Classification (GTDB taxonomy): domain Bacteria; phylum Krumholzibacteriota; class Krumholzibacteriia; order LZORAL124-64-63; family LZORAL124-64-63; genus JAHJTW01. The sequence goes on from JALUJS010000471.1 coordinate 1,224, forward strand.
TCGTTGCCGTGGGCCAGGATGTCGTCGTAGACCGCGCCCAGGGTCGTCGTCCCGGAACGATTGACCATGTACTGGATGAAGGCCGACATGCCGTAGCCGTGGTAATCGGGGTGGTCTCCCCCCACGGGCACATGGAACTGGTGGAACGGCAAACGCTGGTGGCCGTCGCGGACCTTGGTCGAGAGATAGTCGGGATCTCCCATCCAGGTGCGCTCGCTCCACACCGAGCAGGCCTCGTCCAGCCAGTAACGGTCGGAGGCGAACTTGGACTTCGTGTACCGGTTGCGGTTGTCGTACAGGGCCTGGACCAGGTGGAAGAACTCGTGCCCGGCGGTGACCTTCAGGTCGGCCGACTCGTCCAGGCGCAGGGCGTTGAATTCCATGGAACCGTGGTTGTCGCCCCACATGGAGGGCACGAACTCCCCGAACTTGCTTTCATCGAGGTCGCAAACCGTCACCTGGACAGGCCATTGGGTGCGGTTCGTATAGCTGAAGCCCCAGGAGGCCAGCGTGCTGTACGCCTCCTCCAGGTATGTGCCCAGCTGGGCGACCTCGGCATCCTGCCCGACATGAAGAATCCGGAAGTGCGTGGTCTGGGTGGAAGTAAAGCCCCTGCCGGGGGTGCCGGATTTTTCCGCATACCCGGCCAGGCTGACCAGGTGGACCGAGACTCCCTGGCCGCCGTCATCGACCACATCGGGCGCGGCGGGGATGATGGCCACCACGGTCGAGTCGGTGTAGCTGACGTCGAGGAAGCGATAGCCGGTGACCATGCCATCCGAGCTGTTGGCGAACGAGGTTTCACCCAGGGCGACAAGAAGATTCTCGGACTTTCCCCGGGCCGGGAAGCTCACCTGCAGAGGCTCGCTGAAAGTCGCCGGCAGGCCGTCGAGCCGATACAGCGCAGACACCTTGGCGCTGCCGAAAGGATCAGTGTCGGCAGGGTGATAGATCTTCAGTTCCCGGTCCCCAGCGAAGGCCCCGGACGGGACGGTCACCGTCAACTCCTCGGCGGCGATGACACCGCCGGAGGCGCCGATGGTTTCCGTAGTCAGCAGGTCGCCGTCATCCCCCGGGGGACTCACGATGCCGCCGCCATCGTCGCCTCCACCGCAACCGGTCAGGATGATCAGTCCCATGATGAGAATACAGGTGCGCACACGACGGAGTGTCATCGGATTCCTCCCTGGAGCGTTGTGCCCGGCCGGCAACCAAGGAGGTAAGTCAACAGGGCGGTGCGGAATGATGGCGGGATTTCAGGAGCCGCCTGATCGAAATCCATAACAAAACCACGAGTTTTGCAAATTCTTTTTCATTGCACACGTAATAGACGGGATATCAAAGGGATCACCCCGCGGCACCGAGCAGGGCTTCCGGCAGGTCCATGGCGCCGGCGGGCCAAAAACACTCGGGACGTGGAAAGGCCACCCCCTCGACCCCGGCCGCGGGGCGGCAGGCGGCCAGGGTGCGGCGCCACCTGTCGGGCACGGCCTGCTCCCCGTGGACCGCGCCGAGCAGGGCCCCGCAGATGGCCGCGTTGGTGTCGGTGTCGCCGCCGCGCATGACGGTATCGACCACGCCCTCCTCCAGGGTCCTGCCGTGCAGCAGTTGCCACACAGCGTTGCGCACCGCCAGCACCACCCAACCCTGGTACCGCATGAAATCCGGCGGCGGCGCCCAGGCGGCGTCCCTTATGGTCCGCGCCAGGACGGGGTGTCCTTCGGGGCCTTCAGCCCACTCCAGCATCCAGTTGTAGAGTTCCCCGGCGGTGCAGCCGGTGGCCACGGCGCGGGCGATGGCCACGGACCACAGGGCGCTTGCCGCCCGGCAGACGGGATGGGGATGGGTCACCGCGGCGTCCTGCCGCGCCCAGGCCGCGACCTCGCGCGGATCCCGGCCCGCGCCGAAGATCCCCAGGGGACTGATGCGCATCAGGGCGCCGTTGGCCTGACTGGCCTGATCGAGGGTGCCCTGCAGGCCGCGCATGGTGGTGCCGCCGTAGTCGCAGGGACCGGAGTTGATCCAGGCCACGTAGGCCGCACGCGCCTGGTCAGCGTCGTAGGCGCCGTGATCGATCAGGACGCGGGCCAACGCCAGGGCCATCTCGGAGTCGTCGGTGAGCTGGCCGGGGATGATGCGGTGGGGACCGCCTCCGGTCAGTTCGCGCACCCGGTGGGGAGGGGCGGACCTGATGGCCGCCGCGGACTGGAACTCCACCTGGGCGCCCAGGGAGTCGCCCGCCATCTGCCCCAGCCAGCAACCGCGGGCGCGGGACAGGACCCCGGGGTCACAGGGCGAGAATTGCGGAGGATGAGGAGACATAAAGGCATGGTGCCCGGCGGTCAGCCGGATGGGAAGGGAAATATGGTGGAGGCGGCGGGAATCGAACCCGCGTCCGTAACCGGTACCCCGTCGGCGTCTACATGCTTAGCGGCCTGTTATTTCACCGGAATGGAGGCCAGGCCGCGCGCCGCCATTTCCGGCCAGTCCCACTTTTGTTTCGCCCGCGCACCAGGGACCTGAGCGCGGACTATTCACCGAAAACGGCGCCCCGTTGACGGCGGTTCGGTGACCCCCCGCCGTCGGGACGGGCTACCTGTTTTTAGGCAGCCAGTGCGAAATTAGCTTCGTCACTTATTGGTTTTCCACCGTTTAACGAGAGAGATGGGATCTCGGCATGCAGCCAGCGGTCCCCCGACCACGTCGAAACCAGGTCGCCCCCACGAGAGGGTTCCAGGACCCTGAAAGCACGGACAATATAGCAGGAAAAGGGTGTTTTGTCATCCCTTCCCGCCCCCGACCGGCGGTGATCAAGACCCGGTGAAAATCCTGCACACCGCGCTGAAATCCAGATCGCCCAGTCCCGCCTGGCGGGCGGCGATGAACGCCGCGTTGGCCGCGGCGGCGGTAGGCAGCGGTTGGGCCAACTCGTCACCGGTCTGCAGGGCCAGGCGCAGGTCCTTCTGCATGTGCTTCAGGGGAAAGGCAGGCACGAATTCGCCCCGCAGCACCGCCGGTCCCTTGACCGCGAACATGGGGTTGGCCAGGGCGCCGGCAGCCAGCACCTCCAGCAGGACCTCACGATCCAGACCGCCGCGTCCGGCCAGGGCCAGCCCCTCGCCGAAGGCGGTCATCATGCCGCCCATGATCATGTTCACCACCAGCTTCATGCGCGCGGCGTTGCCGACCTCGCCCAGGAAGACGGCCTTCTTGCCCATGGCGTCCAGGGCCCCTGCGGCATCCTCGTACAGGGACCGGTCTCCCGCCGCCATGATGACCAGCGTACCGTCCATCGCCGGCTTCTGCGAACCGCTCACCGGCGCCTCCAGGAACCGGGCCTCCTGCTTCGCCGCGGCGGCGGCCAGTTCCCGACTGGTCCCCGGGTCCACCGTGGACATGTCCACGTAGTCGTGGCCCCTTCCCAGCCCGGCCACGGCGCCGGTGAAGACCGCCCGCGCCGCCTTCGGATCCGCCAGCATGGCGAAGGTGATGTCCGATGCCGCGCAAACCTCCGCAGGGTCGTCACAGACCACCGCGCCCGCGGTGGCCAGGGGCTCGCACTTGCCGGGGGTGCGGTTCCAGACCCGCAGTTCGCAACCGGTGCGCATCAGGTTGCGTGCCATGGGCAGTCCCATGATGCCCAGGCCCAGGAATCCCATCTTTTGCATCTCGACCTCCCGAAAAAAAACCGCCCCGTCGTGAGGCGGCCTGATCATACAGACTGGTCGGCGGCAACGCCATCAGGGAACAAGGGCCGTGGTCTCCCGGATGAACTCCTCCCTGCACTCCTTCATCCGATCCCGTGTCATGAAACCCAGTTCCACCAGGCAGGTCGGCAACCCGGGCCGGGACCGGGCCTGCAGTTCCAGCAGTTCATCCACCTGCCCGGGCGACAGGAAACCCAGCTCCACCGCCTGCTGTCCGAACAGCAGTCGGGAATCGCACTGGGCCAGGAGCACCCGGCTGACCTGTTTGACCGTCAACAGCCGCTCCTGCAACGCCAGTTTGCCGATGGGCGGTGTCATCTCCCGCCGATACTCCAGGGCGGCCAGGATATCGTCCCCGGTCACCTCGCCCCGGTCCTGAAGATATTGCACAAATACTTCCTGAAGCATGACACCTGCTCCCATTTCACCCCGACCTTTCCAATACTGGACATTCCATGGAATATTTCTCGGCCCGATATGAAAAGGATTGAGCAAAAAGGGCGGCCCACAGGACCGCCCTTTTCGTCTTGGGATCGCCAAGGAACCAGCGCCGGTCTAGACCAGGCCCTGATCGATCATGGAATCGGCGACCTTCAGGAAACCGGCGATGTTGGCGCCGGCCACGTAGTTGCCCTCCATGCCGAATTCCTTGGAAGCGTCCACGCTGGCCTGGTGGATGCTCTTCATGATGCCCTGCAGGCGCTGGTCCACTTCCTCGCGGGTCCAGCTCAGCCGCAGGCTGTTCTGGCTCATCTCCAGGCCGGAGACGGCCACGCCGCCGGCGTTGGCGGCCTTGCCCGGGCCGTAGAGGATGCCCGCCTCGAGGAACTGGTTGATGCCGTCGAGGGTCGTCGGCATGTTGGCGCCCTCGCTGATGACGAACACGCCGTTCTTCAGCAGGTTGGCGGCGTCCTTGCCGTTGATCTCGTTCTGCGTGGCGCTCGGGAAGGCGGCGTCGGCCTTGTGGTCCCACAGCGGGTTGTAGTCCAGGTTGGGGTCCACCGGGGTGTAGACGGCGCTGCTGTACTTCTCGGCGTACTCCTTGACGCGGCCGCGCTTGACGTTCTTCAGCTCCATCAGGAAGGCCAGTTTCTCGCGGTCGATGCCGGCCTCGTCGTAGATGTAGCCGCTGCTGTCGGAGCAGGTCACCGGCTTGGCGCCCAGGTCGAGCAGCTTCTCGATGGTGTACTGGGCCACGTTGCCGGAGCCGGACACCAGGGCGGTCTTGCCCTCGAAGTTGTCGCCGCGGGTGGCCAGCATCTCGGCGGCGAAGTACACGGCGCCGTAGCCGGTGGCCTCGGGCCGGATCAGGGAGCCGCCCCAGTTCAGGCCCTTGCCCGTCAGCACGCCGACGAACTCGTTGCGGATGCGCTTGTACTGGCCGAACAGGAAACCGATCTCGCGGCCGCCCACGCCGATATCACCGGCGGGCACGTCGGTGAACTGGCCGATGTGGCGGCACAGCTCGGTCATGAAGCTCTGGCAGAAACGCATGACTTCGGCATCGCTCTTGCCCTTGGGATCGAAATCCGAACCGCCCTTGCCGCCGCCCATGGGCAGGGTCGTCAGGCTGTTCTTGAAGACCTGCTCGAAGGCCAGGAACTTCAGGATGCCGAGGTTCACGCTGGGGTGGAAGCGCAGGCCGCCCTTGTAGGGACCGATGGCGCTGTTCATCTCGATGCGGAAACCGCGGTTGACCTGGACCTCGCCCTTGTCGTCCAGCCAGGGGACGCGGAACATCAGCACGCGCTCGGGCTCGACGATGCGCTCCAGGATCTTGTGGGTCCGGTACTCGGGGCGCTTGTCCAGCACCGGCCAGATGGTCTCGACAACTTCCTGGACCGCCTGGTGGAATTCCGGCTGGGCCGGGTTCTTGGCGATCACGTTTTCCATGAAGGCAGCAACGTTCTGAGCCATTTCGGTACTCCTTGATTTGCTTGGCCTTTGACCCCAGCAATCGACCACGGTCGATGCGTGTTTGTCCAATAAATGGGAACCCCGCGTGGGGGGCGCAAGAAATTTCGGCCCCCCGCGGGGCTTTTGTTGGATGATTAACATCCCGGCGCGGAACTGTCCTATCAATCCTTTATTTGACAACATGTTGTCTCTATCCCAGCCCCGGACTGGGAATCGCCTCCCCTTGCGGATCGACGCCCCCACGACCTGCCCGCGCCCCACCGGAAAGCGGCGTCGAGCCCCCCGGCCCGGGGTTGCATTTGCGGTGGCGATCACCGATAATATCGGCCGTGCGTGATCTGCGGGCGGGGCCACCCGCCCCGGTTTTTCACCAAGGAGAAGCCCATGGATTACCATGAACTGCAAAAGACCCGGGTCAACGACCTGCGCGAAATGATGAAGGAACACTGCCCCGAGGTGACCGGGGTCGTGGGCATGAAGAAGGAACAGCTGGTGGACGCCCTGGCCGAGAAGCTGGGGATCGAGAAGCCCCACAAGCACGTGGCGGCCGGCCTGGGCAAGCGGGCCATCAAGGCCGAGATCCGCGAGCTCAAGGTCAAGCGGCAGGCCGCCCTGGAGGCCGGTGACGGCGCGGAACTGAAGAAGTACCGCCGCCTGATCCACCGGCGCAAGCGCCGCCTGCGCCGCATGATGCAGCTCTCGTAACCATCGGCGCCCCGCGATCCTGCAGCCCGGTTCCGTTCAGGAGCCGGGCTGTTCCTCGTCCGGGCCCAGGGGCAGGCGGCGGGCGGCGTGGGTCGCCGCCCCGATCAGGGCCGCCGGGCCCGTCCTGCCGGCGATGTCTTCGTCCGTGACCAGCTTCACGTCCAGCATGGGCCGCACCCACACCCCCGTCCGCTCGTGATTCTGGACGGTGAGGGCCTCGCTCCACCCGTCCAGCCACGCCAGCAGGGCGGCCTGTTGCCGCTCGTCCCCCCGCACGTGCACCAGCAGGTCGATGTCGCTTTCGGCCCGGGCGGTGCCGCTGCACGCCGAACCGATCAGGTAGATCCCCTCCACCCCCATCCGCCGCGGATCCAGGGCGGCGGCAAGGCGTTCGGCCATGAGCTGGCGCCAGCGCCAGTGACGACCCGGATCACCCCCGGCGCGCGGTGCCGGCGGCGGGCTTGGGACGCTGCCGGCGCCCTCCTCCGGCTCCGGTTCGGCCAGCAGGGCCACGGCCCGGTTCTCGTCCGCGTTCATCAGCACCCGCAGGATGCGTCCGCCGGCGGCCGCGGGCACGTCGATCACCCGCAGGC
>JALUJS010000472.1 GCA_027056825.1 Candidatus Krumholzibacteriia bacterium
CAGGGCAGGGTGAAGAGGGAGGCCCGCCAGCAGGCGTCCGCGAGACGCATGAGCATGATCAGGACACCCGCCCGTGGGAGCGCAGCCGGGCCATGCGCAGCAGGACCAGGATCAGGACCACCATCCCGGACAGGAACAGGAAACCGGCCCGGGGATCGGCCACCTTCTTCCCGGCAGCCGGCACCATCGGTGGATAATAGCGGATTTGCGGTCCGCGGATCTCCAGTTCCCCGTCGGCGATATAGAGGGAGATGACCCCGTCGGTCAGCAGCAGGGGCTGGTCCACCGCGAAGCGGCCGTCACGAAAGGTCAGGGCTCCGTCCGCACCGCTGCCCCGCAGGTCCGCCCCGGTGCGGAGGCCGAGATCGGACGGGCCGAAGGGCTCCAGGGTCATGGTGTCCGGCAGGACCAGTTGCCCTCCCTCCCAGACCACGGAATGCTGCCCCGGGCCGGGGCCGGGACGCGTCGCGTAGCCGGCGGTGGAATCCCGGGCGGAGGCGAGGATCAGGAAACCGGGACGGCCGAGCCGGGGCGCCGCACCCGAAGTCCGGGCGTCCTGCCCTGCGGCCGCGTCGCAGGGGAACACCGCCAGCAGGATCAAAGCCAAGGTCAGCAACCGCGTCATCGCTTCCCGTCCGGTGAAATCGGGACCAGGTCCCGCCTTCAGACGGGTTCCCGCGCCCACTGCAGAATGGTCCGGAGACCGGCCAGTGCTTCGCCGTCGGGCCGCCCCCCGTCAAGCGGGGTCCATGCCACCCGGCGCACTTCCGCCCCCATGGCCGTCGCCACCGTACGGTATAGCCCTCCGGACGCCGGAGCAAGGGAAGCCTGCACCTCCGGCCGCCAGGCGCCGTCGTTCCGGAACGCGAGGGTTACCCGCCGGGCGCGGCAAAGGCGGACCAGACGCCCCAACCGCTGGGCGGCCTTCCGGCTCACCGGCCCCGGATCCAGGACCACCGCCAGATCCCGCCAACCGGGACGGCCAAGCACGGAAACCTCCCCGGCGGCGCAGGAGGCCTCACGCCGGGCCAGGGCGCGGTCATCGGGCGCACCCAGGTGCCCCACCTCCAAACCGGGATCCGGAAGGTGAGCCAGGGGATCCCCGGCCCCAGGGGCCAAGAACCGTGTCAGGGAACGCAGTACGGAGGTGTCCTCGCGGGCGCAGGACGGACGCGCGGGACGCGAGGGGGAACCGGACCCGAGCCCTTCCCAGACCGTCAGCAGGTCGGCCGCCAGCCGCGCCGAAGCGTCGGTGCCGTCCAGCCCCGCCACCAGGATCCGGACGGGCCCCGAGTCGCGGGTTTCCGGTTCCCCCAGGAACAGATGGGCGATGGAACCGATGTGGTGCCGATCGCCTCTTGTGCCGTCGCGGATCAGGCCACCACCACCACGCTGTTGGCCCCACCGAATTCATTGGGGACGGTCCGCGAGTTGTTGGGGTCGGGCAGCCAGACCCCGTCCACGATGTAGCGGTACTGGTGCTGGCCGCTGCCCAGCTCCAGGCGGCACTCCCACACCCCGTCGGGCCGCCGCTCCAGGGGCAGGCCCGTGGTCGACCAGGCGCAGAAATCACCCGTGACGGCCACCCGCTTCGCGGCGGGGAAATCGGCCTCGAAGAGCACTCCGCCGGTGACCACCCGGGGCCCGTGCAGCAGCACGTCCCAGCGGTCCACCGCCGGGATCCCCAGCTCCACCTCCTGGCCGGCCAGCTCCCGCGCCAGGGCGCGGAAATCCATGGCCCCACGGGATTCGGGATCATGCCCGATCACCGGTCTGCCGGCCCCGGCGGCCTCCTTGAAACGCACCGTGTGGTGGACGATGGTGTCCAGCAGTTCGCGGCCGAACTCCTCGTCCAGCTCGGCCATCAGTTGCCGCACGAACAGCGGACGGGTATCGAAGTCCGACATCAGGACGTGGGGCAGCACGTCGTGACCGCTGTGTTCCCGCAGCACGGCCAGGGTCTCGCGCATCTTCCGCACCGCCTGCAGGCTGTAGTAGCTCGGGTCCACGGGGATGATGACCTCGCCGCTGGCCAGCAGGGCGTTGAAGGTCAGCAGCCCCACGCTGGGCGGACAATCGATCAGGACGTAGTCATAGGGCATGGCGCTGCGGCGCAGATTGTTCCGCAGGCGGCGTTCCCGGTCCTTCTCGCCGGCGAGTTCCTGCTCCACGGCGCTCAGCTCGATGCCCGCCGGCACCAGGTGCAGCCCCCTGGAAACCTCCAGGAAGGCGTCCTCCACGAGGATGTCGGAGGTGAGGTACAGATCATAGGTGCTGAGGGAAAAATCCCGCTCCCGGAAGCCGAAGGCCAGGGTGGCATGGCCCTGCGGGTCGTTGTCGATGAGCAGGACGCGGTTGTCCCGCATGGCGAGGGCGGCGGCGAGGTTGGTTGCGCAGGTTGTCTTTCCGCACCCGCCTTTCTGGTTGGCAAGGGCGATGATCCTCATGTCGAATCCTTTCGACAATAGCGTCTTTATC
>JALUJS010000473.1 GCA_027056825.1 Candidatus Krumholzibacteriia bacterium
TGAGTTTCTTCGCCTTCACCGCCACGCCCAAGCACAAGACCCTGGCCATCTTCGGCCGCAACGGCGAACCCTTCCACCGCTACACCATGCGCCAGGCCATCGAGGAAGGCTTCATCATGGATGTGCTGGCCAACTATGTGACCTATAAGACCTATTTCAAGCTGGTCAAGCGGGCGGAGGAGGATCCGGAGGTGGAGTGCAAGCAGGCCGCCCGTGCACTGGCCCGCTTCATGAAGCTGCACCCTCATAACATTGCCCAGAAGACCGAAATCATGGTCGAGCACTTCCAGCAGCACAGCCGCCACAAGATCGGCGGTCGTGCCAAGGCGATGGTGGTCACCGGCTCCCGGCTGGAGGCGGTGCGCTATAAGCAAGCGTTCGACCGCTACATCCGGGAGAAAGGCTATCCCATCCGCACCTTGGTGGCCTTCTCGGGCACGGTGGAAGATGACAAGGTGCCGGCCAAGGCCTATACCGAGGTCGAGATGAACGACGGGCTGAGGGAAAAGGATCTTCCGGAGACCTTCGCCAAGCCGGAATTCCGGGTGCTGCTCGTGGCCGAGAAGTACCAGACCGGATTCGATCAGCCCCTGCTGCACACCATGTACGTGGACAAGCGGCTGTCCGGCATCCAGGCCGTGCAAACCCTGTCACGCCTCAACCGGACTCATCCGCTGAAAGAGGACACCTTCGTGCTCGATTTCGTCAACGAGGCTGGCGAGATCCAGGACGCCTTTCGGCAGTATTACGAAGGCTCCGTGATGGGTGAGGAGGTGGATCCGGACCGGCTGTATGAGGTCAAGGCCGAGCTGGATGCCTCCAGCGTCTACCTGCAGGAGGAGGTGGACGAGTTTTCGCGTATCTTTTTTGCCCCGAAGCGCAAGCAGAGCCCTTCAGACCATAGGGCGATGAATGCCCTGCTGGACAAGGCGGTGGCCCGGTTTCAGCAGTTGCAGCAGGATGCAGAAGAGGAGGCGGAGGACTGGCGAGGCAAGGCCCAGGCGTTCCGCAATCTCTACGGCTTTTTGAGCCAGGTGATCCCTTATCAGGACAGCGACCTGGAGAAGCTCTATACCTACCTGCGGCACTTGGCGTTGAAGCTGCCCAAGCGGAAACGTGGCCCCGGCTATCAGTTCGATGAGGAAGTCGAACTCGAATATTACCGCTTGCAGAAGATCAGCGAAGGCTCCATCAGCCTGAACGAAGGTTGCGCCAGACCGCTGGACGGACCCAGCGAAGTGGGAAGCGGTATGGTGCGCGAGGAGACCGTCCCCCTTTCGCGGCTGATCGACATTATCAACGAGCGGTTTGGTGCGGAACTCACCGAGGCCGATCAGCTGTTTTTCGATCAGATCGCCGAGGCTGCCATTCAGGACGAGCGTCTGCGCCATGCCGCGGGGGCAAATCCGCTGGACAAGTTTCAGTTGGTTTTCCGGCAGGCATTGGAATCACTCTTCATCGAACGGATGGAGTTGAACGAGGAGCTCTTCTCCGAGTACATGGGCAACCAGGAGATGCAGACTCTGGTTGCCAAGATGCTTGGAGAGCAGGTGTATCGTGCGCTTTCCGGCGCTGAAACTTCAGCGGAACGCCAGTGAACTTTGCCGATCTCGTCCAGACGATTCGGGAGGAACGGATGGCTCCGGAGGCCGTCCCGGGATTCGATCCTTCGAACGGGAACGAGCAGGCCCGATTTCTGTTGCTGCTGGAGGCGCCGGGACCCAAGGCCATCGAGACAGGCCTGGTCTCGCTGGACAATCCCGACCCCAGCGCCCGTAACCTGAAGGCGCAACTGGCGGCCGCAGATATCCGACGCCATGACCTGGCGATCTGGAACGTGGTGCCGTGGTTTATCGGTGATTTTGAAAAAAGGAAGATCCGCCCAGCCAAGTGCAGCGATGTACGTGAGGGGGTCAGGTATCTGCCACCGCTGTTGGCTGCCATGCCCAACCTCCAGGGTATCGTCCTGATTGGCGCGGCGGCACGGTCGTCGCACATCTTTCTCTCACATACCACGTCAGAGCGGATTCTGGCATGTCACCACCCCTCGGCGCGGGCAATGAATGCCAATCCCGGTGCATTCGAGGAGAACATCGCGATCTTCAGCAATCTTTCGACGGGCGGTTTATCGGTCTCTGCAGGCACGCGAGGGGAATGAAGATCAGAGACTCTTTGCTATGCCTTGCGCAAGTCGTAATTATGGACTACTTTCTTCGTGGCCTATCACTTTGACGATCCACCAAAGTGGTACACAAGGCGAACGAGATTGTCTTGTAAGGCATTGCATTTTTATCGTATCCCAGGACATCTACGGAGATCATATGAACGCTTTGTCTTTGTAATTTAACATCTAATGCCGTATCCTTTGTTAAATTTACAGATTCTTCAAATTTATAATCTACCTTTTGGCCATATTCAGTACGGTATGTTTTTGCTGTAATTGTGTAGTTATAGTGGGGGAGGATAGCATAGTAATAC
>JALUJS010000474.1 GCA_027056825.1 Candidatus Krumholzibacteriia bacterium
CCAGCAGGCTGTTCATCAAGGCCGCGTTCGGCGCGTTGGTGCGCAGGCCGCTGCCGATGACGGTGGCTTCGTCAGTGCCGCCGATCTTCCGGGTGAAGCGTTCCATGGCCTGCATGTCATGGTTGCCGACCGCAGCCAGGGCGCACCCCAGGCTGTCCAGCAGGAAGCGCTTGGCCTCCTTGATCGACTCGGCGGGAATGTCCTCGTACTTGAGGTTCAGGACGAAATCGGCCATCTGGCGGGTCAAGCTCGGCATGGTGGCAATCTCCCGGGATCTGGGCGGTGCATTCGGGGCGCGGCCAGAGGCTCGCCCGGATTATTCATGAAGGAGCTACTGCGGATGGTTAACAGCGCGACAGGAAAGGCGTTCTCGGATTTGCTCGGTCAACGTACCGCCCCGGGTACGCCTCCCTCGCAAATCCTTGCGAGCCCCTTTCCTGTCACGCTGTTTCCTCATCCTCGCTACGCTCCTTCATGAATAATCCGGGCTAGGCGCGCCGGGAACCGGGCGAAGATAGCCCTTCCCGCGCACCGTGCGCAAATCGAATCGGGCCACCGGTGTATTGACCTGTGGCGAATATATCTTATCCTTTCAGGCGAAAAAGAGAACAACTTTCATCCTCAAGCGAGGCCAGACATGACGGACAACCGGTCCGATATCGATCCCGGTCTGCAGCAGATCGAAAACGCCGAGTGGCGCGAGTCCCTGGACTACGTGCTCCAGCAGCAGGGACCTGAGCGCGTGCAGCAGATCCTGCGGCTGTTGCAGACCCGCGCCCAGGAGCAGGGCGTGAGCATCCCCTTTACGGCCAACACGCCGTACATCAACACCATCCCCCGTTCGCGGCAGCCGGTCTTTCCCGGCAACCGTGAGCTGGAGCGGCGCATCAAGTCCATCATCCGCTGGAACGCCATGGCCATGGTGGTCAGGGCCAACCGCGAGTTGCCCGGTATCGGGGGGCACATCTCGACCTACGCCTCGGCCGCGAACCTGTGGGAGGTCGGTTTCAACCATTTCTGGCGCGGTCGCACCGAGGACTTCCTGGGCGACCAGGTCTACTTCCAGGGCCACGCCTCTCCCGGCATCTACGCCCGCGCCTTCCTCGAAGGCCGCCTGACCGAGGAGGATCTGAAGAAATTCCGCCGTGAGCTGTCTCCCGGCGGCGGCCTGTCCAGCTACCCTCATCCCTACCTGATGCCCGAATTCTGGCAATTCCCCACCGTGTCCATGGGCCTGACGGCCATCTCGGCCATCTACCAGGCGCGCTTCAACCACTACCTGGTGGACCGGGGCCTGCGCAAGGCCAGCGGCCGCAAGGTGTGGGCCATGCTCGGGGACGGGGAAATGGACGAGCCCGAAAGTCTCGGCGCCATCACCCTGGCCAGCCGCGAACGCCTGGACAACCTGATCTTCGTTATCAACTGCAACCTGCAGCGCCTGGACGGCCCGGTGCGCGGCAACGGCAAGATCATCCAGGAACTGGAGGCCGCCTTCCGCGGCGCCGGCTGGAACGTCATCAAGGTGATCTGGGGCGGGGACTGGGATCCCTTGCTGGAACAGGATAATTCGGGCAAGCTGCTGCAGCGCATGGAGGAAATCCTGGACGGCGAGATGCAACGCTACACCCTGAGCAGCGGGGCCTATATCCGCGACCACTTCTTCGGCAAGTACGAGGAGCTGAAGGAACTCGTCGCCCAGTACAGCGACGAACAGCTGGCCCGGCTCAGGCGAGGCGGCCACGACCCGGAGAAGGTCTACGCCGCCTACAAGGCCGCCGTCGAGCACCAGGGCTCGCCCACGGTGGTGCTGGCCCAGACCATCAAGGGCTACGGCCTGGGCGAGGCGGGCGAGGGCAAGAACATCACCCACTCCCAGAAGAAGCTCAACGAGGAGGAGCTGAAGGAATTCCGCACGCGCTTCTCCATCCCCATCAGCGACGAGGACATCGCCGAGGCCCCGTTCTACAAGCCGGCGGACGACAGCCCGGAGATGATCTACCTGCGCGAGCGCCGCGAGGCGCTGGGCGGCTTCCTTCCGCAGCGGGGCGGCGAGGCCGTGCCCATGGCCTGCCAGACCGAGGAAGTGTTCCGCGAATACTACGACGGTTCGGGCGAGCGGGAGCTGGCCACGACCATGGCCTACGTGCACATGCTGGGCAAGCTGCTCAAGGACGAGGAATTCGGGAAGTACATCGTCCCCATCGTGCCGGACGAGGCGCGGACCTTCGGCATGGAGGCCCTGTTCCGCCAGGTGGGCATCTACAGCCACGCCGGCCAGCTCTACGAGCCCGTGGACAAGGGCAGCCTGCTGTTCTACAACGAGAAGAAGACCGGCGCCATCCTGGAGGAGGGTCTGAGCGAGGCGGGCTCCATGGCGAGCTTCATCGCCGCCGGCACCGCCCATACCGGCAACGGCGTCAGCACCATCCCCTTCTACACCTTCTACTCCATGTTCGGCTTCCAGCGCGTGGGAGACATGATCTGGCAGGCTTGCGACTGCCGCGCCCGCGGCTTCCTGGTGGGGGCCACCGCCGGACGCACCACCCTGGCCGGCGAAGGGCTGCAGCACCAGGACGGGCACAGCCACGTGCTGGCCATGACCCCCACTCCCGTCAAGGCCTACGACCCGGCCTTCGCCTACGAGCTGGCGGTGATCATCCACGACGGCATCACGCGCATGTACTGCCACCAGGAGGACTGGATCTACTACCTGACCGTGGGCAACGAACAGTACCGCATGCCGCCCATGCCCAAGGGAGCCGGCGTCCGCGAGGGCATCCTCAAGGGGATGTACCGCTTCCGCAGGAGCCGGCGCAAGGGTCCGCGGGCCCACCTGCTGGGCAGCGGCGCCATCCTGAACGAGGCCCTCAAGGCCGCCGAGCTGCTGGAAAAGAACTTCAAGGTGGCCGCCGACGTGTGGAGCGTCACCAGCTACAAGGAGCTTTACCGCGACGCCGTGGAAGCCGAGCGCTGGAACCTCCTGCATCCGGGCAGGAAGCCCCGCACGCCCTACCTGACCGGTCTGCTGGCCGACCAGGACGGGGTGTTCGTCGCGGCCAGCGACTACATGAAGGTGCTGCCGGCGACCGTGGCCAAGTGGATCCCCGGCCCCCTGCACTGCCTGGGCACCGACGGTTTCGGGCGCAGCGACGGGCGCCAGCAGCTGCGGGACTTCTTCGAGGTCGACCACCGCTACATCGCGCTGGCCGCCCTGGAGGAGCTTGCCCTGCGCGGGGACATCGACGCCGCCGTCCCGCAGGCCGCCATCAGGGAACTGGGCGTCGATCCGGACAAGCCCAACCCGCACACGGACTGAAACCCCGTTGCGCGGCCGGGCCGCGCAACCCATGAAGGAATACCATGGATATCATCGTTCCCGAAGTCAGCGACGGCGTCACCAAGGGCACGGTCATTTCGGTGGCCGCGGGCCCCGGCGACACGGTCGAGGCGGACCAGACCCTGCTGGAGATGGAGACGGACAAGGCCGTTGTGGCCATCCCCGCCCCCGTGGCCTGCACCATCACCGAAGTGCTGGTGGAAGAGGGTCAGGAGATTTCCGTCGGCGAGGTGATCATGCGCGCCGAGGACGGCGACACCGCGGAACGATCCGCTGATCCCGCCGCCGGGACCGCCCCGTCCCCCGAGTCCGAACCCGTCACCGCACCCGCTCCCGCGGTGGCCGTGCAGGCTCCCGCTCCCGCCCCGGCGGCACCCGCGGCATCTGAGCCCCCCGAGACGCCGGTCGCTGCCGACGCCCCGACCGAGGTGGACCTGAGCACCGTCCGCACCGGCGATCTGGTGGCCCCGGCCGCCCCTTCGGTACGCCGCCTGGCCCGCGAGCTGGGCGTGGACATCTACCAGGTGCAGGGCACCGGCCCGGCCGGGCGCATCAGCGAGGACGACGTCCGCACCTTCGTGCGCGAGACCATGCGGCGGATCACCGGCGGCGGCCCTGCCCCCGCGGTCACCGGGGAGTTCCCCGGCCTGCACGCCCAGCGTCCCCTGCCCGACTTCACCCGCTGGGGCCCCGTACACACCGAGCCCCTGTCCAAGGTGCGCAGGATCACCGCCGACGCCATGGGCTACGCCTGGTCCACCATCCCCATGGTGACCCAGGAGGATGCCGCCGACCTCACGGACTTCGAACGCTACCGGCGTGAGTTCAACGCCAAGGCCCCGACAGAGGACAAGCTCACCACCACCGCGCTGCTGCTGAAGGTCTGCGCCACGGCGCTCAAGGTCTTCCCCCAATTCAACTCGAGCCTTGACCTGGCCCACGGGGAATTGATCCTTAAGGACCATGTGCACATCGGCGTGGCCGTGGACACCCCCGGCGGCCTGCTGGTGCCGGTGGTCCGGGACGCGGACACCAAGGGCGTCGCCGCGCTGGCCCGCGAGCTGAATGACCTGGCCGATCGCACCCGCCAGCGGCGCATCAGCCCCGCGGACATGGAAGGCGGCACCTTCACCATCAGCAACCTCGGGGGCATCGGCGGCACGGGGTTCACGCCCATCGTGTACGCGCCCCAGGTGGCCATCCTCGGCGTCTCGCGCGCGCAGATGCGCCCCACCTGGAACGGGAATGAGTTCGCGCCCCGCCTGATCATGCCGCTGTCGTTGACCTACGACCACCGGGTCATCGACGGGGCCGACGGCGCGCGCTTCTTGCGCTGGATCTGCCGGGCCGTGGAGGATCCGTTCAACCTCGTCATGGAAGGATAGATCATGTCCGATCAGACCGGCATCCCCGCCCGGGCGCAGCTTGTCGTCGTCGGCGCCGGGCCGGGCGGCTACCACGCCGCTTTCCACGCGGCCGATCTCGGCCTGGAGGTCGTGCTCATCGACCCGGCCGAGAACCCCGGCGGGGTCTGCCTTTACCGGGGCTGCATCCCCAGCAAGGCCCTGCTGCACACCGCAAAGCTGGTCAGCGAGACGGCCGAGGCCGCGGAGATCGGCATGCGCTTCCCCCCGCCTGAAATCGACGTCGACCGCGTGCGGGAGTGGAAGAACGAGGTCATCGCCAAGCTCACCGGCGGCCTGGGCATGAAGGCGAAGCAGAAGAAGGTGCGCCACCTGCGCGGAACCGCCCGCCTGACCGGTCCCCACGTCCTGCGCTTCACCACTCCGGAGGGTGACAGCCACGACCTGGAGTTCGAACAGGCCATCCTGGCGGCCGGATCGCGGCCCATCATGCTCCCGGGCTTTGCTCCTTCGGCCAGGATCATGAACTCCACCGGGGCCCTGGAACTGCAGGACGTGCCCGCGTCGCTGCTGGTCGTCGGCGGCGGCTACATCGGTCTGGAGCTGGGTTCGGTCTACGCCGCCCTGGGCAGCAGGGTCTCGGTGGTCGCCGTAACATTAAGGCAATTGCCGGGCTGCGACCGCGACCTGGTCTCGGTGCTCAAGAGGCGCCTGGACAAGAAGTTCGCAGCCATCATGCTGAACACGAAGGTGGCCGCCATGGAGGAAGGCCCCGACGGGGTGACCGTGACCTTCGAGGACAAGAAGGGCTCGCGCACCGAGACCTTCGCCAAGGTGCTCGTGTCCATCGGGCGCCGGCCCAACACGCAGGACCTGGGCCTAGACAGCGCCGGTATCGCCGTGGACGAGCACGGTTTCGTGGTTGTGGACGCCCAGCGCCGCACCGCCCAGTCGCACATCTTCGCCATCGGGGACATCGCGGGCCAGCCCATGCTGGCGCACAAGGCCTACCGCGAGGCCGCCGTGGCCGCGGACGCGGCGGCTGGACGCAAGAGCGTCTACGATCCCCGCGCCATCCCCGCCGTGGTGTTCACCGACCCGGAGATCGCCTGGTGCGGCCTGACCGAGACCGAGGCCCGCGCCGCCGGCCGCAAGGTCACGACCGCCAAGCTGCCCTGGCGCGGCAACGGCCGCACCCTGACCCTGGGCCGGGACGACGGCATGACCAAGCTCATCACCGAGCCGGATTCCGGGGTCATCCTGGGCGTGGCCATGGCCGGCCCCGGGGCGGGCGAGCTCATCGCCGAAGGCGTCCTGGCCATGGAAATGGCCGCGACTGCGGAGGACCTGCGGCAGACCATCCACCCCCACCCCACCCTTTCGGAGACGGTGTTCGACGCGGCCTGGTCCCTGCCTTCGCAATGAGGCGCCGGGGACTTTCCCTGGTCCTGGCGGCCGCCGGCGCCGTTCTCCTGGCGGCTCTTGCCGGCTGCGGCGGGAATGGAAGTTTCCGTCCCCCCGCGCCGCCTGCGTTCCGCGCGCGGATCCTGGCCCTTGGCGACTCCTACACCGTGGGCGAAGGAATCGATCCCCGGCAGGCCTGGCCGTACCAGCTTGCCGACTCCCTGGCCGCGCAGGGCGATACCTCGGCCGTGGAGATGACCGCGGCCACCGGCTGGCGCACCGACGATCTCCTGGCCGAACTGAGGCATGCGGATCCGGAAGGGCCTTTCGACGCGGTCATGCTCATGATCGGCGTCAACGACCAGTTCCAGGGCTTCTCCGTGGAACATTACGCGACCTACCTGGACACCCTCATCGCGGAGGCGGCGGCCCTGGCCGCGGATCCGGACCGGCTGCTGGTCTTCTCCATTCCCGATTACGGCGTCACACCCGTGGGCGGACTGTTCGGCGGGGACGCCGTCTCGGCGGCCATCGACACCTTCAACCTGCGCGGCCGCGCGCTGGCCGCCGACCGGGGCCACCTGTGGCTGGACGTGACGGAGCGGTCCCGCGAGGCCGATGGGGACCGATCCCTGGTGGCCGGGGACGGCTTGCATTTCTCCGCCGCGATGTACGCGCTGTGGGTGCGGGATATGCTCCCTGTCGTCACCCCTCTCGTGGCCGGCCCGGCAACTCCGACCGATCCGAATCAGGGCTCGTAACCCGTCCGCCGCCCCGGCCGGTCTGGTCATCACCCTACCATGTTGAACTCCTATTAATTTGGTATAGTTTATCCGAAAGGAGGTTCCATGACACCCCGTCTCACCATGCGCCCCAGATTCGACCTGCCGGCCGAGACCGAACCCGCCCGGTTCTTCGCCGCCCTGCAGGAGATCCTGTCCGACCCGGATATCCCTTACGTGGGGCAGGTCCTCAGTCGCCACGCCTACCTGCAACTGCCCCCCGCCAAGCGCACATTGTTGTCTCCCTACCTGAACCTCCAGGTGGTCACCGTCGACGGTCACGAGCGCGTACGCGGCCGCTTCACCCCCCACCCCGCCGTCTGGACGGGTTTCATGGCGATCTACGGCGTGCTGGCCATGGTGGGCCTGTCGGGCCTGGTCTATGGGCTGGCCCAGGTGACGGTGTCGGAAAGCCCCTGGGCCATGCTGGCGGCCCCGGTGTGCCTGGCCCTGGGCGCCTTCGTGTACGGCGCCGCGCTCATCGGACAGGGTCTGGCCCAGGACGAAATGTACGCCCTGCGGGTATGCGTCGAAAGGATGGCCCGCGGGGAGGACCCCCTGCGCCGGGGCTCCGGCAAGTCCCTGCTGTAATCCCCGGCCCGGGAACCTTCGGTACCGTTCCGGTTTCATCAGCGTTGTTCAACCCCCATCGATCCGGTATTGGCCGGACCGCCGAATGGGTGTACCTTGACCACGAATCCAGGATCACCATGACCACGGGGAGCGGACCGCTTTCCGTAAACCAAGGAAGGTCATCATGTCCGTCAGATTAGGGATCATGGGCTTCGGCAAGCTGGGCCGGAACATGTTCCGGATCGGCCACGACCAGCCCGGAATCGTCTTTGCGGCGGCCAGTGATCTGGCCGACGCCGAGACCCTGGCCTACCTGCTGAAGAGTTCGACGGTGGAGGGGCCCTTCCGCAGCTCCCTGCACGTCGAGGGACAGTACATCGTCACGGAGGACCAGCGCATGCGCATGGTCCAGGGCACAAAGCCCGGCCACGTGCCCTGGGACGTCCTCGGGGCCGACATCGTCATCGAGGCCACGGGCGTCTTCCGCACCCGCGAGCAGTTGCAGAAGCACCTGGATGCCGGCGCCAAGGCGGTCATCCTGTCCACCCCGCCGGTGGGCAAGCTGGACAAGCTGATCATCAACGGCCTCAACGACGACGCGTTGACCCCGGACGACCGCCTGATCTCCAACGGCAGCAGCAGCTGCCACGCCCTGGCGCTGGCGC
>JALUJS010000475.1 GCA_027056825.1 Candidatus Krumholzibacteriia bacterium
GGCCTCCGGGGGCGACCGCCAGTGGTTCAAGCTGGGGGAGGAGTGGTGGATGAAGCTGCTGACCCCGGCGGCCGCGGTCCTGGTGCTGGCCGCCGGGCGCGGCGCGCGCAGGATCGTCCTGACGCTGCTGGCCTCCGGAACCCTCATCGCGGCCTACGGGATCCTGCAGCACTTCACGGGTTGGGACCTGGTGCGTCACAGGGAACTGCTGCGCACCGGGGGCAGCCCCCTGGCGGTGGGTTTTTCCGGCCACCACCTGAGCTTCGGCGGCCAACTCATGTTCCTGGCGGCCATGACCGCCGGCCTGGCGTTCGCCGGGTGGCGAACCGGAGGCGACGGCCGGCCGGCAGGGTGGCGCTGGCCCGCAACCGTCAGTGCGTTGCTGATGCTCACGGCCCTGCTGTGGACCTATGCCCGCAGCAGCCTCCTGGCCGCGGCGGCCGCCCTCGGCTCCCTGGCCCTGATGCAGACCGGCCGGGTGCGGCGCCTGGGACTTGCGGTGCTGGTGCTGGGAGCCGTCACCGTGGCGGTGGCGCCGTCCCTGCGCGGCCGCATGGTCGAGGCCTTCACCGATCCCAAGGAAGCCACCCGCCTGAACCTGTGGCGCAGTTCGGTGGCCGGCATCGCCGCCCGTCCGCTGATCGGCTGGGGCCCGGGCAACTTCGACCGCATGCTGGACCGGTACGAGGTGCCGGGCTATTACGAGGCCCGCGGCCATGCCCACAACGATTATCTCATGCAGGCGGTGAACGCCGGCATCCCCGGCCTGTTGCTGTTCCTGTGGCTGCACGGCGAGATCGCCCTGGCGCTGTGGCGCTCCCGGGGTCGGTGGGGTGATCCGGACGGGATCATGGCCGGAGCCCTGGCTTGCCAGGTGGCCGCGGCGGTGGGCGGCGTCTTCCAGGTCTTCCAGACCGACGACGAGCCCGAGATGCTCCTGTATCTCCTGCTGGGACTGGGGCTTGCGGCTGCCTTGACGGCCGCGCGGAATGCGGCGTCCCCGCCCGGCGAGGAGCCGTCCGGCGTTTAACCCGGATTATTGGATCGCGTAGCGATTCAAGTATCCGGATTAACCGGAGTTTGGCTCAATTCGGACTTCCAACTGCCGAATCAGCTTGCAGGAAAAGATGATATTCCCTATATTCGGCCTGCCCGACAGGGACAGGATGCAGTGGTGTGTCCTGACTACGGGTTTTTCCAGCGGGTCGACGCTGGGCCGGGTGTGATCCCGGCGCATCGATCCCGTGGCCCCGGCCGGTGAACCGAAGCAACCGGCGCGGCCATGGTCGGCCTGCGGCCATCGTGACGCATGTGCGTGACACTGTTCGAGGAGGTTCTTGACGATGGCACTGACCAAGGATCAGAAAGACCGGGTGATCGCGAAGTACCGCAAGCACGAGGGGGACTCGGGTTCCCCCGAGGTCCAGATCGCCCTGCTGACCGAACGCATCAACACCCTGAGCGACCACTTCAAGAAGCACGGCAAGGATCATCATTCCCGCCGGGGCCTGCTGAAGATGGTCGGCCAGAGGAAGCGGCTGCTCTCCTACCTCAAGAAGAAGGACCTGGAGAGCTACCGCGCCCTGATCAAGGAACTGGGTATCCGCGGTTGATCATCCCGTTTCCCATCGGTGGAGTAGATTCGGATCGGTCGTGACCTGACGTCGCGGCCGTTCCGTGTTTGTGCGGCATGAAGCAAGAGGAAAGAGTGTTTTCATCGGGACGGCATGGTGTCGTTCCGCGCGGCGCAGCCGGAATAGGCCGGGTGGGTCGATGTTGAAAGCGGCAAGAGAGGAAAGAAAATGAGCAAGCAAGTCGTAAGCATGGAAATGAACGGAACCACGTTCTCCCTGGAGACCGGTCGCATGGCCAAGCAGGCCAACGGCTCGGTGGTCGTCCGCATGGGCGACACCATGAGCCTGGTGACCGTCACCGCCGACAAGAAGCCCAGCGACAGGGACTTCCTGCCCCTGTTCGTGGAGTACCGCAACAAGACCTACGCCGCGGGCAAGATCCCCGGCGGGTTCTTCAAGCGCGAAGCCCGGCCCACCGAGCGCGAGACGCTCAGCTGCCGGCTCATCGACCGGCCCCTGCGGCCCCTGTTCCCCAAGGGCTACCGGCACG
Source organism: Candidatus Krumholzibacteriia bacterium (assembly GCA_027056825.1). Taxonomy (GTDB): domain Bacteria; phylum Krumholzibacteriota; class Krumholzibacteriia; order LZORAL124-64-63; family LZORAL124-64-63; genus JAHJTW01. The sequence continues at coordinate 2,125 of JALUJS010000475.1, forward strand.
AGACCCAGATCGTGGCCTTCATCATCTCGGCGGACACCGAGTTCCATGCCGACACCCTGAGCATCACCGGCGCCAGCATGGCCCTGAACCTGTCCGACGTGCCCTTTACGTCCATCGTTTCGGGCGTGCGCGTGGCCGAGGTGGACGGACAGTTCATCCCCAACCCCAGCATCGACCAGCTCGAGGAATCCTCCATGGACCTCGTGGTGGCCGGCACCGACGACATCGTGTGCATGATCGAGGGCGAGTGCGAGGAGATCTCCGAGGACCGTCTGCTGGACGCCATCGAGTTCGCCCACGAGTGGATCCGCAAGCTGAACGGCCTGCAGCGGCAGCTGCTGGAGCTGGTCCCGGCCAAGCCCAAGTGGGAGATGCCCGAGGTTCCCGACAACTCCGACCTGGAGGAGAAGGTCGCCGCCTTCATCGGCGACGAGTTGAAGCAGGCCATCGTGGTCAAGGGCAAGATGGAGCGGGCCGCCGCCCTGTCGGCCGTCAAGGAGAAGGTCGCCGCCGAGTTCACCACCGAGGACGGCGAGCCCGATCCGGCCGCCCTGGAAGCCCTGGGCGCGGTGGAGAAGAAGACCATGCGCCGCATGATCCTCTCCGAGGGCGTGCGCACCGACGGTCGCGACCTGACCACCGTCCGGCCCATCACCATCGAGTGCGGCGTGCTGCCCCGCGCCCACGGTTCCTGCCTGTTCACCCGCGGCGAGACCCAGTCCCTGGGCACCTGCACCCTGGGCAGCAAGCAGGCCGAGCAGCGCATCGAGCCGCTGAACGCCGAGCAGTACTGGAGCAAGTACTACCTGCATTACAACTTCCCGCCCTTCAGCGTGGGCGAGGTCGGGCGCTACAGCGGCACCGGCCGTCGGGAGATCGGCCACGGCAAGCTCGCCGAGCGCGCCATCCGGCCCATCCTGCCGGACCTCGAGGAGTTCCCCTACACCATCCGCCTGGTGTCGGACATCCTCGAGAGCAACGGCTCCAGCTCCATGGCCACGGTGTGCTCCTGCTGCCTGGCCCTGATGGACGCGGGCGCCCCGATCAAGGCGCAGGTGGCCGGCGTGGCCATGGGCCTGATCAAGGAGGGTGACGACGTGGCCGTGCTGACGGACATCCTGGGCGTCGAGGACCATCTCGGCGACATGGACTTCAAGGTCACCGGCACGCGCAAGGGCATCACCGCCTTCCAGCTCGACACCAAGATCGCCGGCATCAGCCGCGAGATCATGACCAAGGCGCTGCAGGACGCCGGGCGCGCCCGGAACCACATCCTGGACCTGATGGAAGAGGCCATGCCCGCCCCGCGCGAGGTCATGAGCCCCTACGCGCCCAAGATCGAGACCATCCAGATCCCGGTGAAGAAGATCGGCGCGCTGATCGGGCCGGGCGGCAAGGTCATCAAGCAGATCCAGGAGGAGACCGGCGCCACCATCGAGGTCGATGACGAGGGTATGGTCTTCGTGTCGTCCACCGACCAGGAGAGCGGCGAGGCCGCCATCGACTACATCCGGGGCCTGATGGCCGAGCCGGAGCTGGACAAGGTCTACCACGGCACCGTCAAGACCATCGTGGACTTCGGCGCCTTCGTGGAGTTCCTGCCCGGCAAGGACGGCCTGCTGCACATCTCCGAGCTGGAGCACTTCCGCGTGGGCAACGTGGAGGACGTGCTGCAGGTCGGCGACGAGGTCGACGTCAAGGTCGTGGAGATCGACAGCCGCACCGGCAAGGTGCGCCTGAGCCGCAAGGCCCTGCTGCCGGTGCCCGAGGGCATGGAGAACCTGCCCCGGGACGACCGTCCGCGCGAGCGGCGCGAGGGCGGCCGGGACCGCGGCGGACGCGGAGGCGGCCGCGGGGGACGCGGCGGCCGGCGCTAGGGTTCCATGAACCTTGCACCCTACCGCAACGAGGACGCGCCCCGCCGGGAGACCCTTCCCGGCGGGGCGACGCTGTTGTCCTCGCCCATGCAGACCGCGCACGCGGTGACCCTGGGGGTCTTCCTGCGCACCGGCAGCCAGGACGAGGCGCCCGAGGTGGGCGGCGTGTCCCACTTCATCGAGCACATGGTCTTCAAGGGCACGGAGAAATATTCGGCTTTCGAATTGGCCCGCGGCTTCGATTCCATCGGCGCGGTGGTCGACGCCTTCACCACCAAGGACATGGTGGCTTTCACCATCAAGGTGCTGCCGGAATACTTCCGGCGCGGCGTGGAACTGCTGGCGGAGATGCTGCTGCGGCCGACCTTCGCGCCCGAGCTGGTGACCATGGAGCAGCAGGTGGTCCTGGAGGAGATCCAGGAGGCCCTGGATACCCCCGAGGACCGGCTGCACGACGCCTTCGCCGCGCGCCTGTACCGCGGCCACGGACGCGGCCGACCCATCCTGGGCCAGCCGTCCGCGGTGCTGGGGTTCGACCATGCGCTCCTGCTGCGCGAGCATCGGCGGTTGATGTCCGGGCCCAACGTGGTCATCTCCATGTCCGGAAACATCCAGCCGGAGTTTCCCGGCCTGGTGGCCGAGGCCTTCGCCGACCTGCAGCCCGGGCCGGAGGCTCCGGAGCGCCCGGGGGCGCCGGCCGCTGCGGATCACGGCGCGGCGGCCATGGTGGCGGACGGGGAACCGAACGAGGATCCCTTCGTCCTGGAGATCACCAGCCCCGTCATCCAGACCTACTTCGAACTCGGCAACCTGGGTGTGCCCTACGGCCATCCGGACCGCATGGGCGTGCACCTGCTGAACAACATCCTGGGCGGCGGCATGAGCAGCCGCGTCTTCCAGGCCGTGCGCGAGCGCGAAGGCCTGGCCTACACCGTCTACAACTACGTGGACATGGGCCGGGATATCGGCCTGGTCAGCTGCGCCGGATCCTGCTCCCCGGACAAGTTCGCCCGCCTGGCCGAGGTGATCCGCGGCGAGTACCGCCGGGTCATGGACCAGGGGGTCGAGCCCCGGGAGCTGGACAGCAACCGCGCCCAGCTCAAGAGCCAGCTCATCTTCAGCCTCGAGGGCATGGTCAACCGCATGTACCGCCTGGCCCGCAACGAGATCCACTACGGGCGCTTCGTGCCGGTGGCCGAGATCGTGGACGAGATCGACGCAGTGACCGGACAGGACATCCTGGACTGCGCCGCGCGCTATTTCGATCCCGACGCGCTGCTCATCGCCGTCCACGGACCCGAACCCTCGTCCGCGTAGAACGATCATCGCCGCACGTGAAACGGCCCGCGGCATTCCTGCCGCGGGCCTTTCCGATGGTCACATGGGGAAGGGTATCAGCCCAGGGTGAAGCGGCGGCCCGAGGATTCCACGCGGTAGGTCCAGCCCAGGGCCCTGACCACCTCCAGGGTGGAGGGGGCCAACTCGCCCTCCTCGACCATGGCCTCCAGTCCGGCGGGCCAGGCGCCGTGGGCGTAGCGATAGAGGCGGGCGGCCTCCACGACCTCGTCGCGGACCTGGCGCGTGCGCAGGTCACTAGCCAGGTCGCCCCCTGCGGCCGGCGGCAGCGCGGTCCAGCGGAACCAGCCCAGCCCCCCCAGCAGCAGCACGACCACCAGGGTCAGGGGCGCCGACCGCAGGCTGTGGCGCGTCCAGCTGCGCCGCTGGCGGCCGTCGCCGCGGTCGCCGTCGTCGTCATCTTCGCTTTCGATCATGCGCAGGACACCTTCGGCGCACCAGTTCTTCAGCAGGTCCCGCACCACGAAGCTCTCGGCGCGCCCCTGGCGGATGATGCGTCCCAGGGGCATGCCCGCCAAGGCCAGCTCCATGATGCGCCGGCCGGTTTCGCCAATTTCCTCCGGCGGGATGACCTTGCCGCCCTGGGCGAAGGTGACGCCGGTGGAGGGGAAGAACTCACGCAGCAGGGGCTCCTCGTCCAGGCGGCGGGCGGCCTCCATCAGCAGGCCCTGGACATCCAGGTGGATCTTCCAGCGCACGCCCGGGGGAGTGTCCTGGGTGGGGTTGAAGTTGTAGCGGCCGTGGCGCAGGCGCATGCCCGCGGAGGTCATCTCCTGGGCCAGTCCCTGCAGGGCGCGGTTCAGCTCGGGTTCGCTGAGCAGGCCCTCGCTGACGAGGATCTCGGTCAGGTCCAGGGAGCTGTTGGCCTTCACGTATTCGATGTGGTCCCACTCCTCGGCGGTGAAGAATCCGTAGGCTTTCAGGTAGGCCTCGAGGGGATCCTGGGTGCGGCTGCGCCGGTCCCGGGTCGAGATCAGCACGCCCTTGTCGAAGATGAAGACCATTTCCCGCTTGCCTTCCAGGTTCAGGAACCCGGATTTCTGCTGGCTGGCCAGCAGCTGCATGATTTCCGCGAGATTGAAATCGCTCAATTGCCCTGCAAGGGCCATGTCAGCCTCCTTAGCGGGTCTGCGCCTCGTAGCGCGGTACGGTTTCCTCGGTGGCGGCGACCGGGATCAGGGAGTAGCGCTCCGGCAGCACACGGTGCAGCCGGCGGCCGTCGGTCAGCGCGATGAGCCAGGCCCCCGCGACCAGGGCGGCCCCGGCCAGCAGCGGCAGGGCGGTCCAGCCCGGCCACAGGAAGGCCGGCAGGGGCGCCCAGCGGGGATCGATCAGTTCCACGGGCAGGCGCACCGCCGGCGTGGCCAGGGGGGCGCCACCGCCGAAGGACCAGCCGGCGGCCATCAGGAACAGCCCCGAGGCCAGGATCGACAGGCGGAGCCAGGCGGCGCCCAGCCTGCCGCCGCAGAGGTGGCCCGCGCCGGGAAGCAGCCGGCCCAGACGCACGATGCGGGAGGAGGTGGCCATGCCCTCGCTGCGGCTGCGATTCTTCAGCAGGGTGGCCAGGATCATCTCGCTCTGGGCGCGCTGGGCGATCTCGCCGCACACCGCGCACATGCTGGCGCCGTCGCGGACCTTGCGGCAGGTGGCGCACAGGGGGACGCCACAGTTCGCGCATTCCCGCGGGCCCTTGTCCGGGCCGCGTCCCATGATGATCAGGATGGCCAGCAGCAGGGGCGCGCCCAGCAGCGCGTACAACGGCACCCTCGGCAGCCCGAACAGGGGCAGCCAGGAGGCCAGGGTGATCTGCGGGGGATAGGCACCCGCCTCGGCGGCGCAGGAGGCCAGGTAGTCGGCGCGCGGCAGGTCGGGGTAGACTACCGCGGCATAGCCCTTCTGTACCTGGGTGACCGCCTTCTCGCCCGGGTCGAAGCCCAGGCGGCGGGAGGTCTCCAGTTCCGCCGTGGCCTCGGGCACGAACAGCTTGCGGAAATAGACCTGGGCCAGGTTGTAGTGGCCCTCCCCGCAGTCCGGATGGCTCTCGAGGGCCTGCTGGTACAGGTGCATGGCGTTGTCCAGGCGGCCCTGGTAGTACTCGTTGTTGGCCTTGCCGACCTGGGCCGGCAGGCAGTCCGGGCGCAGGGCCAGGGCGGAGTCGAAATGCCGGGTCGAGGACCGGTAGCTGCCGGCCCTCGCCTCCTGGATGCCGAGGGCGGTCAGCAGCCGCACCTTGGCGTCCGGATCGCCGGCCTTGCCCAGGCGTTCCTTGAGGTCGGCCCGCAGATGGCTCGAAGGCGCGCCGGTGGCGGCCCGGTGCAGGGTGACGGCCTCGCTGCCGGGATCGAGGGTGGGCACGGCGTGGCGCAGGGGCGGCCACCAGGGGAAGACCACGGCCAGGGCGACCAACCAGGTGCTCACCAGCAGCCAGCGTCCGCGGGTCCGGCAGCGCACCGCCAACGGGATCGAGGCCACCGCCAGGAAACCCAGCCAGCCCGGCATGAAGGCCAGCAACGCCAGCAGGGGCAGTGCGGGCAGCAGGCGCACCGGGATGTGGGCGCGGCTGCGCAGCAGCAGGGCCGTCAGGTCATGGGCCAGGTAACGCCAGTTGGCCAGGTAGAGGGCGGCCAGCAGCAGGGTCCAAAAAATGGCCGTGGCCAGGAGCGCGGCCTGCTGGACCTCCACCAGGAGCCGGCCCTGGTCGATGGGGGAGCGCGCCAGGGCCAGAACGAAATCCGGGACCGCCTTCAACAGGCTGCCGGTGTCCAGG